>CAVIPZ010000023.1:0-13965 GCA_963644715.1 bacterium
CGTCATACCCGTCGCAGACGAAAGCATGTCCAACGCTGCCGGCGCCGGCATAGAGAACCGGTCTCCGGTTGTCGAGTTCATTTTTGAGCAAGGCTGTCCATTGGTCGTCCGTATAGTTTGCTTTTTCTACGTATGTCGGTTCGGTCAGGATGTTCGCATTGCTGTCGGGGCTGTACTTGAAATAGGTTATAAAAGCCGGTGCAATGCGATTGTTGAATGCACCGCTACTGCCGGAACCGAAAGCTGTCTTCACGCTGGCCGCACAATGGTATATGAGTTTTGCCACCGCGCTTTTCTGGGTGCTGGTGCTGTTGGCGGTGAGGCGGCCGGGCATGTTGTCATAGTTGTAAGTCTGATTGTCATAGTAAACGGTCAGTTGCCCATAATTTTGTGTGGTGTAGGTTTGTGTGCCGCTGCCAGATGCAGGATACTGCCAGTAACGCATAATTTGAGCCATAGCGGTGCCTACACATCCTGCGTAGGCGTGTCCGCCAGGTCCGTTGGAATCTGCAGGGCAATAGAGATTGTAATAGGTGTTTTGGTTCCAGTAGGTCTGAATGAGCGGTTCCACGGTTGTGCCGCTCGAGCGGGTCGCTCTGTCCGTTTCTGTGTGGGTGAGCATTTCCCATTTTCTACGGATGTCAGCGCTGCGTGCTTTTGCTTTCGCCGCCGCCCGGATGCCGGTGGCGTATTGCTGCAAGTATGCCTGCATGTTTTCGGGGATGTTCTCGGGGTCGAAATGCCCCGTGGTGGCGTAACCTAAAATAGGCTCCGCATTGTCATCCGCGCTTGTGATTACAAATCCGCGTTCCAGATTGTAAATCCGGATGCAGTCCGTGTTTTCTTTTTCGAGTGTGTAAGCCAGCGTGGGTTCCGCACTGAGGGAATAGGAAAGTCCGGTTTTCCCTTTAATGAAATTGAGTGCCGCCCGTTTTGTTGCAAGACTGTCTGCCGGCGTGCTCTGCAGTGTGAGCAAGCCTGAAAACAGACAGGTCAGCAGCAGAAACAGCGTGCGACAACGGTCTTGATTTGTTGGCATTAGATTTTGGTTTTTAGAATTAAATGTTTAATGATGCAGAATAGGGTGTAGGCAAGTCCGGCTATTGCGAAGATTACGGCGATCATTGCCAGATAGTCGCCGTGCCGGGTGTAGAATGTGGTGTCTTGCTGAGCATAAACCGTGTCAGCCAAAACTTTTCTTTCCAGATATCTTGTTTTCTGCATAACATTTCCCATGGGGTCGATAATGCCGGAGAAGCCTCCGTTGGCGGCACGAAGCACATAGCGGTGGTTTTCTATAGCCCTCAGCCGCGCCATCTCGAAGTGTTGAGCGTGCCCCGGAGAGTCGTTCCACCAAGAGTCATTCGTGATGACGGTCAGTACATTGGAACCGTTCTTGACAAAGGTGGAGACCAGTTCTCCGTATATTGATTCATAGCAGATGGCGGTGCTGGTCTTCACCGGCTTCCCGTTCACTGCTATGGAGAACACGCGCTGCTTTGTGTCTTTGCCCAACGAGCCGTGTGAGCCGCCCAAGTCAACCAGCAGGTCAGAAAGGAATCCGAACACTTTCGGGAACGGGAGCGCCTCTACGCCAGGCACTAATTTGCTTTTGTGATAATATCCGTTATAACGGTTGTGGTTGTAACATACTGCCGTGTTGTACAAGTCGATGTATTGGTCTTCACCAATTTGCTGCACCGTGATGGTGGCGGGATGGTCAAACAAGCGGTATGTGGAGAGTCCTAAGATGAGGTTCAGGTTTGGAAAGGTATCCGTCATTTTGTCAAAAAGCGGAAAACATCCGTACGTCGGGTTGTCGGTAGGGTAGGAGTTCTCTTTGAGGGCTTTCAGGGATACCGTGTGCGGTATGCACGATTCGGGACATACGGCTAGGCAGGTCTGGCTGTCGCAGTATGGGGTAATCATGTCTATGATGCGCTGCGCCTGCTGCTGGTTTGTGAGCCGGAACTGCTCGTTCCATACATCTGTGTTGGGCTGCACGACCAGCACTTTCATCGGTGTGCTCTTGTCGATTTTGCGTTCCGTGATGCCGTACATGCACAGCGATACGACAACAGGCACAATCAGACATGCCATAAAAGCGGCCGCTTGTCCCCAGGCTCTGGCCCTGTATTCGCTCTCGTGGCGGAGCATCTGGTAGAAGAGTATGTTGCAGACCAACACCCAAAGCGTGCCGCCGAAAGTGCCGGTGACGGAATACCATTGTATGCAGCGCGGCCAGACCGCAAAAACGTTGCCGAGGTTCAGCCACGGCCAGGTAAGATCCCAGTTCAAGTGCAGATACTCAAACGACATCCACAAGGCAATGAACAGAAAGGAATGTGTCCAACGTTGCGGGATGCGTGTCCGGCAGCTGTGCCACAAGGCAAACACCAGCGACTGCAACAGGGCGTTAATCACCACAGCGGCAATGCCGCCCGGCACCGTGCAATACGAAATCCAATAGGTGGTTATGGCATTCCATACAGCGAAAGCAGGGTACGAATAGCCGAGCGCTTTCAAGAATGGCCTCTTGCCGTTCTTGTGTGTCAAGGCTTCGCTGAGGATGAAAAGCGGTACGAATGCAACAAATATGAGAAGCGGAAAACCGTGTGGATACCACGAGAAAGCAAGCAGAAGCCCGCTCAGGATACTCAACAATATCAGTTTGTACCATCTCATAGTTGTGTCGCCGGCTTATTTCTGTTTTTTGTATTTGTCAATGCCTTCGCGCAGGAACCGTATATAGTTGTCTTTGTTGCGTTCGTAATAGGTAGGGCCGGAGAGCACTTTCCCGTCGGGATCCACGATAAAGTAGCAAGGCTGGGAGTTCTCGTGGTAAATGCTCTGCTCAATGTGGCGGTTCTTGGCGCCGAGCATCGTGATGGGCTCTCCTTCGCCATCGGTGAGTTTCCCTTTCTCCTCCTCGGGCAGCGGAATGACTTTGTCATCGGCATAGAGGGTGGCCACGATGACCTCTTCGGCAAAGATGCGGCGCACTTCCGGGTCTATCCAGACGGCGTTCTCCACATTGCGGCAGTTGGTGCAGCCGTGCCCCGTGAAGTCCAAAAACACAGGCTTGCCGGCTTTCTTGGCGGCGCGCAGTGCCTGGTCATAGTCAAAATAACCCTTTATTCCGAACGGAATCTCCAGTTTGTCGGCATAGAGCGGCTCTTCAACCCATTGGTAAGTGGCAGCATTTCCGCCTCCGCCGCTCTCGTTGCGCACGATGGTAGAGATGTCGAAATCCTGCGTGGTCATCGGCGGCAACCAGCCCGAGATGGCTTTCAGCGGCGCGCCGAACATACCTGGTATCATATATACTACAAAGGTGAAGACGAAAATCGAAAGCACAAAACGGAACGCGCTTTTCTGTACAGGATATTCGTCATCGGCAGGGAAACGGATTTTCCCTAACAGGTACAGTCCCAGCAAGGTGAACAGCACGATCCAGAATGCAAGGTATATTTCGCGGTCCAGGATGCCCCAATGGTAGGTCTGGTCGGGCACGTTGATGAATTTCAGGGCAAAGGCTATTTCCACAAAGGCGAGAATCACTTTCAGGGTGTTCATCCAGCCTCCCGATTTGGGCATTTTCTTGAGCAGGCTCGGAAACAGCGCGAAGAAAGTGAACGGCACAGCAATGCCTAAAGAGAATCCTAACATGCCGATGACCGGTTTGAGGAACGACCCCCCGGCGGCATTCAGCGCCACTGCGCCGGCAATGGGAAGCGTACACGAGAAAGATACCAGCACTAAGGTCAAGGCCATGAAGAAGATGCCCGCAATGCCGCCCTGACGCTGGCGCTTGGCAGAGCCGTTAACCCACGAACTGGGCAAGGTAATCTCGAAATAACCCAGCAGCGAGAATGCGAATATCAGGAAGATGACGGCAAACAGCAGGTTGGGTATCCAGTGTGTGCTGAGCACGTTGCCCATGTCTGCCCCGAAGATGGCAGAGAGCACTAACCCGAATATCAAGAAGATGACAATGATGAACAGCCCGTAAAGCAGTGCGTCGCGTTTGCCTTTCATCCCCTCTTTGGAGAAGAATGAGACGGTCATCGGTATCATCGGGAACACACAGGGCATAAGCAAGCCCACCAAGCCGCCTAATATGGCGGTCAGGAAATAGACAAACAGCGACTTGTCTTCGCCTCCAGCCTCCTCGTCGGTGTCGGCATTGTCGGGTTTCGCAATGGCGGAAGCGCTGTCTGCCGGTTGTTCGGGCTGCGGCGTCACGGTTGCCGTGTCTTCTTTGGTGACCGTTGCGGCTATATTGTCAAAACCCTTGATGTCGATGTTGAATTTTTTCTCTATCGGTATGCAGCGTCCCTCCATGCAGGCTTGTCCCTCAACTTTACCTTTGATGGTGAAAGGCTTGCTGCTCAAAATTTTAACTTTTTGCTTGAAAGTTACACGCTTCTCGAAATATTTTGCCGTGCCGAACTCGTCGGTGACTTCTTTGGCCTTAGGCTCTGTCACATTTCCGGTGCGCTTGTAGTTGCTGTTGTCTTCAACAAAGGTGAATGTGGCAGGCAGTTCTATGCCTTTGGTGAACTGCGAATAGAGATGCCAGTTGTTCTGGATGTCGGCCCTGAATTGCAGTTCTGCTATCGAATCGTTTAACTTGTTGGCGGAGAATGTCCACTTGACAGGGGATTCCTGCGCCTTTATGCTGACGAGCGAGAGGGTGAACGCGGCGAGGAAAGTGAGGAGTAGAACTTTTTTCATCTTCTGCTTTTTAAATTTCAATGGCGCAAAAATAATAAAAAATAAAAAAAGGGGGCAGGCTCTGAAAATTTTTCAGAGCCTGCCCCCTTTTTCAGGATTCCGCCGAATTGCGGATCAGGTGTTGCGGCCGTCTGTTAGTACATGCCGCCCATGCCTTGTCCCATGCCGCCGCCCATTGGGGCTGCCGGGGTTTCTTCCTTGATTTCAGCCAGTACACATTCTGTCGTCAGCAGCATGCCGGCGATAGAGGCGGCGTTCTCAAGTGCCACGCGGGCCACCTTGGTCGGGTCGATGACACCGGCTTCAATCAGGTTCTGGTACACGTCCATTCGGGCGTTGTAGCCGTAGTCGCCTTTGCCTTGGAGCACGGCATTCACGACGACTGAACCCTCTTTGCCTGCATTGTTGGCAATCTGGCGGAGCGGTTCTTCAACGGCGCGGCGCACGATGTCGATACCGATCTTCTGGTCTTCGTTTTCGCCCTTGAGGTCTTTCAACGACTCGATAGCGCGGATGTAGCCTACGCCGCCGCCAGGGATGATGCCCTCTTCGATGGCTGCACGGGTGGCGTGCAAAGCATCGTCGTAACGGTCTTTTTTCTCTTTCATCTCCACTTCAGAAGCGGCACCGACATAGATGACGGCGACACCGCCTGCCAGCTTGGCCAGACGCTCTTGCAGCTTCTCGCGGTCGTAGTCGGATGTGGTCTTTTCAATCTGAGCCTTGATCTGGGCGATGCGGGCCTCAATGTTCTGCTTGTCGCCTCTGCCGCTCACGATAGTGGTGTTCTCCTTGTCAACCGTGATCTTCTCGGCGGTGCCTAACATATCAATGGTGGCATCTTCCAGTTTGAAGCCTTTTTCTTCGGAGATGACCGTTGCACCCGTCAGGATAGCGATGTCTTCCAGCATCTCTTTCCTTCTGTCACCGAAGCCCGGAGCTTTGACGGCCACAATCTTCAGTCCGCCGCGGAGTCTGTTCACAACCAGTGTTGCAAGTGCTTCGCTGTCAAGGTCTTCAGAGATGACCAGCATAGGACGTCCGCTCTGTGCCACCTTTTCAAGGATAGGCAAGAACTCTTTCATGTTGCTGATTTTCTTGTCGTAAAGGAGGATGTACGGATTGTCATAAACAGCCTCCATCTTCTCGGTGTCGGTCACGAAGTATGGTGAAATGTAACCTCTGTCGAACTGCATGCCTTCCACAATCTTGACGGTCGTGTCAGTGCCTTTGGCCTCTTCGATGGTGATGACACCCTCTTTCTTCACTTTCTGCATGGCTTCAGCAATCACTTTGCCGACGGTGATGTCGTTGTTTGCCGAAATGGAAGCCACCTGCTCGATTTTCTCGTGGTGGTCGTTAATCTCGACAGACTGTTTCTTGAGGTTCTCCACGATGGCGGCGACAGCCTGATCGATGCCGCGTTTGAGTTCCATCGGGTTGGCGCCGGCGGTGACGTTCTTCAGTCCTGTGTTGAAGATGGCTTGTGCCAGCACGGTTGCAGTGGTCGTGCCGTCGCCGGCTTGGTCGTTGGTCTTCGAAGCAACTTCCTTGACCATCTGTGCGCCCATGTTCTCAATCGGCTCCTTCAATTCAATCTCTTTGGCTACCGTGACACCGTCCTTTGTGATGTGCGGTGCACCGAATTTCTTGTCGATGATGACATTGCGGCCTTTCGGTCCCAACGTTACCTTGACGGCATTTGCCAATGCGTCAACACCTTTCTTTAAACCTTCACGGGCTTCCCAGTTATATTTAATGTCTTTTGCCATAACTTTGTGTTTTTTGATTGTTTGCTTATTGATTGATTTTCACTTGATTTTGAATTAGCAGATGGCGTAAATGTCACTCTCTTTCATGATAAGATAGGTCTCGCCGTCAATCTGGATCTCTGTGCCGGAATACTTGCCGTACAGCACGGTGTCGTTTACGGCTACCGTCATCGGTTCGTCTTTCTTGCCAGGTCCTACAGCTACGACAGTGCCTCTTTGAGGTTTCTCCTTTGCTGTGTCGGGGATGATGATTCCGCCAGCCGTCTTCTGCTCGGCTTCAGCTGGTTTTACCAGAACTCTGTCTGCTAATGGTTTGATGTTGCAATTCATAATACTTACTTTTTTTAGTTGATATTGTTTTTTGTTATTTGCTGAAAAAGCGATTGCCTTTATACAAAAGTTGTGCCAAAACTTATCGCTGTACGACACTGACAGTTTGTCAGTCGCTTTTTTTATGCTATATTTGCCCGTCTTTTCTGTAATACGGAATCAAGACCGAAAATGATTTCTATCTATCAATGATACAGGATATTATAAAAAACAGGTATTTGTCGCTGCAGACCCTTTCTGTGCTGCTGTCCGGTGACGATGACGCCCTGTCAGAAGAACTTCGCGCCGCGGCGCAGATGACAGCACAGTCGGTTTATGGCAAAAAAGTCTTTATGCGCGGCCTCATCGAGGTAAGCAACCATTGCAAGAACGACTGCTACTATTGCGGCATCCGCAAGAGCAATGCCCATGCCGACCGCTACCGCCTCGACAAGGAGACGATCCTCCAATGCTGTCGCACCGGCTACGCCCTCGGCTTCAGGACTTTCGTGCTGCAGGGCGGCGAAGACGGCTACTATACCGACGCTGTCTTGTGCGACATTGTCTCCGCCATCAAACAGAAGCATCCCGATTGTGCCGTCACGCTCTCGTTAGGGGAACGGTCGCGGGAGAGTTACCGCCGCCTTTTCGAGGCCGGAGCCGACCGCTATTTGCTCCGGCACGAAACCGCCAACGAAGCGCATTACAGAATGTTGCATCCCGAGAGCATGTCGCTCTTTCACCGGAAAGAGTGCCTTTTCAACTTAAAGGACATCGGATACCAAGTGGGTTGCGGCTTTATGGTAGGCAGCCCCGGGCAGACCCCAGAGACGCTCTATGAGGATCTGCAGTTTATCCGCGAATTGCAGCCCCAAATGGTGGGCATAGGCCCCTTTATTCCCGAACATGACACGCCGTTTGCCGGCAAACCCGCGGGCACGCTGCGGCAAACCCTCACGCTGCTGTCAATCATACGCCTGCTCAAGCCTAATGTGCTCCTGCCCGCCACTACCGCCTTGGGCACAATCAGCCCTTCAGGACGCGAAGAGGGCATACGCCACGGCGCCAATGTCATTATGCCGAACCTTTCACCGCTGGAGGTGAGAGACAAGTACATGCTGTATGACAATAAGATATGTACGGGCGACGAGGCTGCCGAGTGTCGCGCCAGCATGCAACGGAGCATCGAGAACATCGGCTATGAACTGGTCGTTGACCGCGGCGACTGCCACGAGGAATGACAATATGACACGGCCTGCAAGGATAACGGCTTTTATCGTATTTTTGCGGCCTTACGCTTAAAAAGATTATGACAGACAATACCAAAGACGATAAGAACGAAGAAAAAATCAATGGCGAACCGGACGAGACTGTCGTCCTGCCCGAACAGTCTGAAACAGAGCCCTCCGACCTGCACAAGGTGATTTTTGCGCAGACGATGTACCGCGAATGGTACCTCGACTATGCCTCGTACGTCATCCTCGACCGTGCGTTTCCGGATGTGTATGACGGCCTTAAACCCGTGCAGCGGCGCATCCTGCACTCGATGGACGAACTTGAAGACGGACGATACAACAAGGTTGCCAACATTGTGGGCAATACGATGAAATACCACCCTCACGGCGACCAGTCCATCTATGGCGCGCTTGTGCAACTCGGACAGAAAAAGCTGACGGTTGACACCCAAGGGAACTGGGGTAACATCCTCACCGGCGACCCTGCCGCTGCCGGCCGTTACATTGAGGCGCGCCTCTCTAAATTCGCGCTTGAGGTGGTGTTCAACCACAAGACTACCGAATGGCAGGTGTCGTACGACGGGCGCAACAAGGAACCTATTGCCTTGCCTATCAAGTTCCCGCTCCTGCTAGCCCAAGGTGTTGACGGCGTGGGCGTAGGCATGTCAACCAAGATACTGCCCCACAACTTCAATGAGCTGATCGATGCCTCTATCAAGATTCTCAAAGGCGAGGATTTTGAAATCTACCCCGACTTCCCTACAGGCGGAATGGTGGATGTGAGCCGCTACAACAACGGCGCACAAGGCGGCAGAATCCGCAACCGCGCCAAAATCAGCATCGTCGATAACAAGACCCTCGTCATTACCGAAATACCCTACGGCACCACTACGGGCAAACTGATCAATGAGGCCAAGAACTCCATCGCCAATGCGGTGGAAAGCGACAAAATCAAAATCAAGAAAATTGACGACAACACCGCCGCCTCTGTCGAGATTTACCTCCATCTTGCCCCTGGTGCCTCGCCCGACCAGACCATCGATGCCTTGTATGCTTTCACCGACTGCGAGATGACCTACTTTACCAACGCTTGCGTCATCTGGGACGGCAAACCTCGCTTCACCAATGTGAAGGACATCCTCAAGGTGAACACAGAGAATACCCTCAACCTCCTGAAACGCGAACTCGAAATCCAACTCGACGAACTCAACCGGCAATGGCATAAGGTGTCGCTCGAAAAAATATTCTTCGAGAAGAAAATCTACAAGGAACTGGAAAAGGAAACTGCCACTTGGGACGACCAAGTCACGAACATAGAACGCGCTTTTGACCCGTATCGCAGTCTCTTCCGGATGGAAATCACACGCGACCACGTGCTTACCCTCTGCGAAAAGCCTGTGCGCAAGATCTCCATCTTCGACATCAAGAAAGCAGAGCAGGAGATTGCTGACATAGAAATGTATATTGACGAGGTGCAGAACAATCTTGCCCATCTGGTAGATTATGCCATCAACTATTTCTGCCAACTCAAGAAGAAATACGGTGCCGACAAGCAACGCCTCACCGAAATCAAGAACTTCGACACCATTGTGGCCTCTACGGTGGCCGTGGCCAACCAGAAACTCTATGCCAACATGAAAGAGGGCTTTGTGGGCACCGCCTTGAAAAAGGAAGAGGGCGTGACCTATGTCTGCGACTGCTCCGACCTTGACGAGATTATCGTCTTCCGCGAGGACGGGAAGTTCTCCGTCAGCAAGGTGTCTGACAAGCATTTCTTCGGCAAGGACATCATTTACGCGGGCGTTTTCAAACGCGGCGACGACCGCCACATATACAATATGATATATACAAACGGCACTGGCGGCCCTGCTATGGTCAAGCGGTTCGCTGCCGGCGGCATCTCGCGCGACAAGGAGTATGACCTTACCAAAGGCAAGCCCGGCTCTAAAGTGCTCTATTTCACCTCTAACCCGAACGGGGAGGCCGAGGTGATCCGCATAAAGCTGAAGCCGCAAAAGAAACTCAAGAAGAGAGAGTTTGACTATGATTTCAGCAAACTGACCATCAAAAGCCGCACCGCCTTGGGCAATATCCTCACGCGCTACCCCATAGCCAAAATAGAACTGGCCAAGGAAGGCGTCTCAACGCTCAGCGCCATCGATGTCTATTTTGAGAAGTCGGTGCTTCGTCTCAACAATGACGGACGCGGCGAGCTGCTGGGGTCTTTCAAGAGCGACGACAAGATTCTGGCCGTCTATGGCAACGGTGCATACCGCGTTACGGGCTTCGACAATTCTACCCACTTTGACGATGACCTTGAATATATTAAGAAGTGGAACAGCCATTTGGTAATCACGCTTTTCTATCTGCAAAAAAGCGACGGCAAGTGTTATATGAAAAGGGTAGTGCCCGACAGTTTCTCCAAAAAGGTGGACTTGCTGCCCGACACCGACGCGCAGTTGCTGTGCCTCTCCATCGATTATCTGCCGCAAGCCAAGATTGTCTATCGCAAAAAGAAAGAGACGGCTGACAGCGAGGAAATCATAAACTGTGCTGACTTTACAGAACTTACCGGAGCCCGAGCCCGTGGCAAGCGCGTCAACTATCCCGACTTCAAGGGGGTGTCGTTCATTGAGCCGATGCCGTTTGACGAGAACTTTGATGACGAGGAAGAGGGTGAAGAAGAGCCCGCCGGCGATGATAAAGAGCCTGAAAGTGTGGACTATGCTGTTGCCAAGGAGAATTTTGACTCTTATACTGGTCCTGTTGCCGACAACAGTAAACGGGACGAGGGTGGGGTACAGACTGAACTCGTCCTGGATGAATAGGTTTTCAGCAATCTTCGTGGCGTTCTTCTTGGGATGTCTGTTTATGTTGCCGGCCTCTTGCCGAAACCGTTACGAAGAACCGACGCCTTATACCATCAGTGTTCCTTTCGGATTCCCAGAAAGGCTGAACATTCCTGACGACAACCCGATGACCGTAGAAGGCATCGCCTTGGGCGAGGCCTTGTTCCACGACCCGCTGCTTTGCGGTTATGCGGGACACGATGCGGACTCTATGATGTCGTGTGCCTCGTGTCATCGGCAAGCAAACAACTATGACCTTGGGGCAGACAATCCGCGGCTCCGCAACGGACGGCCCTGCGGGCGCTCGGGTGCGGCAACGGCACACAATGCTATGCCGTTGACTAATCTCGTGTTCAACCGCGAGGGCTATTTCTGGAACGGAAGCGTGACACTTGAAAACAATAATGAGAAATGCCGCAACATTGAGGACATCGTCAGGATGGCCATTCTGGCAGAAGACGAGCTCTGCAGTACCGAAGAACGCACGCTGGCGGCATTGCGCGCCGACTCAAAATATCCTGTCATGTTCGGCAAAGCCTTTGGCTCCGAAGAGATTACGATGGAACGTATAGAGAAAGCCATTGCCCAGTACGTGCGTTCGCTGGTGTCGGGCAACTCCCGGTTTGACCGCTACTTGCGTGGCGAGGAACAACTGACGCCTCAAGAACTGCACGGCTACATTCTGTTTACCACCGAAGAGGGCGCCGACTGCTTTCATTGCCACGGCAGCGAGGGCTCCCCGCTTTTTACCACGAACCTGTTTTACAACAACGGGTTGGATCAGGTTTTCACCGACCCGCTTGACCGCCTCTCTTACACAGGCTTGGAAAGCGACCGCGGAGCCTATCGTGCCCCTTCGTTGCGCAATGTTGAGGTCTCTGCCCCCTATATGCACGACGGCAGATTCCAGACACTCGACGAGGTGTTGAAATTCTACAACGAAGAACTGCAACCGTCGCCCTATGTGAGCCCGCTGATGCACAAACTGGACGAGGGCGGACGGCATCTTTCACCATCAGACCTCGCCGACCTTAAAGCTTTCCTCTTAACTTTGACGGACGACGGCTATTTGTCATCTGGCAATACGAAGACCTTGCCGGGCAATCATTCTTTCCATTGAAAAATCAACAAAAACGTAACATCGGAGCAAGAGAGTTTTTTGCTATTTTTGCACCGTTTTTTAAGAAGCATAAGGCAATGGCTTTTCACTGTCAAAAAGATTTCTCCGTTCTCGAAAATGTCAAGAATTTCCGGGACCTTGGCGGACTGCGCACCATCGACGGCCGTTATGTCAAATACGGGCTTTTTCTGCGTTCTGGACATCTGGCCAACCTTACGATGAGGGACATCGAGACTTTGCATAGCAGCCAACTGAATACGATTATCGACCTCCGCACCCCTGAAGAGTGCAAGGACGAGCCCGATCCCGTCATCTCTGGTATTGCCTATCGCCCCATCCCGATTTTCAAGGAGTCCATTTTAGGCATCACGCACGAGTTGAAAGGCAAATCGTTTCGCGAAATCCAGCAGACGTTCAGCAAGGAGCGCATCCGCTCATTGATTCCTAATATGCCCGAACTCTACAAGAGCATGATTACCAACAGGGATGCTCTTGACCAAGTGGCAGCCATTATGCACCAAATCTTCGAGAATACCTACAGCGGGAAAAGCACCCTCATTCATTGCACTGTGGGGAAAGACCGCACAGGAGTGGTTTCCGCATTGCTGCTGGCACTGCTTGGCGTTGATGAAGAGACAATTGCCGCCGACTACTTGCGCAGTAACGCCGCTATACGCATACGGGCATGGATGATATACGGTCTCATTGCTGTCTTCAAACTCAATTTTGAGGTAGCCCGGGAGTTCAGAAATGCCTATATGGCAAAAAAAGAGAATATTATGGCGGTTTTTGAGGCCATACAGCAGAATTTCGGATGTATCCGCAATTTTATGTACGAGGGGCTGCAGATTCGCGAGCAGGAATATGAACGCTTCAAGAATCTGGCTCTTAATGTGATATGACAGAATAAAAAACGAGATTTTCCGTTCTCCCGTTTTTCATTTTCCGTTCGATAGTTGTGTCTCCAAGTCAGCAGAGCCGAACAATGGCTCAACACGGGAATCCTAAATGCTGATGAGTATGCTGCCGATGAGCAGCCCGGCGAGCATCGTGATGGTTTTCATAATAAGGAAATTCTTGCGCGACTGTGCCAGCAAAGGCAGTCCGGCATGTCCGTTTTGCGAGATGGAGTTGGCAAGCAGGATGCCGAAAGGGATGCTGTGGTCCAAGAACAGGGCGATGAATATCAGGTTGGGTCCCGACTCGGGGATAAAGCCGACCAGCACGGCAAACAGGAGCATCAGGTACTTGACGCTGCTGTCGGAACGCATCAGGCTCTCGATGTCCACAAAGAAACCCACAACGGCCAACACGGCCAGCACTCCGAACGACCAGAGGAACACTTGCAGCAGATGGTGTTTGATGACGTGATGCCACACGTGCTCTTTGAGGAAATGCTGGAGTTTGCGCTTCCGGTTCATACCGGCAGTGTCGTTGTCGGAATGGCGGTGGCAGTCTTCATTCTCGTGTATCTCAAAACGGTGCGGCTCGAGGGCAAAGTGCCATTTGCGCCCCAAAAACTGGAACAGCGCGCCCATTGCCAAGGCGATGCCGAAAAGCACTGCCGTGAGAATGACGCCCCATTTTGGACTTTGAGCAAAAAGGTAGAACGCCTCGTCGCCGAATGTGGCCGTCATGCCGGCGATGAATGCTCCGAATGAGATGATGTTGTGCGTGAACATCGACACGACGGCAAACCCGCCGGCACAGCCCGGGATGGCACACAGCAGCGAGGCAATGACAATCTGCAAGTACGGGCGGTGCCTGAACCGCTCCATCCATTTCCCTGAAGAGGAAACGTTTATGATTTCTATCAAGGTCATCATCAGCATGACCCATCCCGTAATTTCAAGGGAATCGAGCAGGACATCCTGCAGTTTTTCGAGCATCAAGGCTTTATCCGTCACTTGTCTTTCTGAAGTTTGCGTTGTTTAGGGTTGGTG
>CAVIPZ010000024.1:0-13900 GCA_963644715.1 bacterium
ACCCAATACTTGCTGGTGGTGCCGTTGCTATAGACCACCCGCGGGATGCTGATTTTCTTGAAATCGCCGCCCGGATGATGAATGGCTGCCCCAACCGAAGAGGCGCCTGTAGCGTCCCAGCCGGCAAAAACGATATTGTCGCGGAAAGACGTGCTGATATTGCCCGTAATCTTGAAAAGGAGGAAATCCGAACTTCTGTTCAACGTAGCGGAACTGCCGTTATAGTTGGCATTGGCCACCACCTCGGCGCCGCTGGCGTTCTTCTTGTAACTGCCGCCAAGACCGCCGCACTCGTACGTTTCGTACTCAAAGTAAAATTTGATTGTACAGCCCGTCATGTCTGTGCCTACAAAGCAGTGGTTAGCCGTGAGCACGTAAGGGGTTTTGTCTTGCCTGACATTGTTGATCATCGCGCCAGAGCACAGGTAGGTATAGCCGTCGGGCATATTCATTTCAATGCAGACCACCGACTTGATCTGGTCACCCCATCCGTCACCCTCAGGGCATATTACGTCAAGATGGCATTCGCCCTCGGCATCGCCGTGAGGTCCTTTTGAGCCGTTGTCAGAAGACACATGGAGGAAGTCTCGGTAAATGTGGATAATCTTGGCTATTTCAATCTCACCGTGAAACAGGGCGTCGGCGGGTTCGTAGTATTCAATCACCAGTTCATCGCCGATAATATCGTCGGAGGCAAACAGCCCGTTTGACTCTACATTGTCATTTGTGTAAGTGCCAACCAGTTGCGAGCGGTCGCTGCTGTAGATATGGAGCGTTGCGTTTTCTGGGATATTGAAATGAGAGAACACGACACTCATCATCACGGCACCGGGTGAGCGGAGGGCGAGTCGCCACAGACGGCTGCCGTCAGAAAGTTCATCGAGGCGGCCGCTATTGTGGAAAGTAAAGTTCACCTTGTGACCGACGCCAACCCGCAGGGGCATGCCTTTCGTGGCGGCGGCATCCTCTTCAAGGAGAGCGGCATAATCTACGTCAGGCAGATCCACTTTGTCAATGGACAGCGAAATGTCTTTGTGCATAAAAGTGTATGGCGTTCCTACCGGACCGTCTTGAGCGTAAAGGAGAGTCAATGTTCCGAGCAACATTGCAAACAGCGAAAAAATTCTCTTCATAATAGTACAAGCATTTTAAACGGCGGCAAAAGTATAAAAAAAAATGTACCTTTGCCCGCTAAATTTCAATTGCATATATGACCGTAAGAAAAAAAGTCAAGTTTGAGGGCACTCCCTTTGACGGAAACATAGAAGAGCTTATCATTCAAGCACTTATAGACAAACAGGGTATTGACATCCAATGCATCAACCTCAAAAAGGTTCCAGATTCCTATTTCGATTATTTCGTCATCTGCACCGGCAACTCAAAGCCTCAAGTAGAAGCCTTGTGCGATTCTGTGCAGGAAAAGACCATGCGCGAAGCCGGGGTGAAGCCCCTGCACATTGAGGGTCTGGAGAACTGCGAATGGATTCTGCTCGACTACTTCAACGTGCTGGTTCACATCTTCCAACCCGAAGCAAGGGCATACTACAACATTGAAGCGCTCTGGAGTGACGCTGAGATTCAGAAATTTTAATCCCCAACCATAACCATTTCGTATATGGCTGCCCCAAACGACAAAAAGACAACAAACAGACAGAACAACCCGCTGTCAGGGAATCATAATTCCCCAAACGGCAAAAAGAAGAGGTTTTCCCTTACCTATGTTTATATTATCATCGGCTTGCTGCTGGTAGGCTACTGGTTCGTCTCGAGCGGCACCACCCCGGCCCAGGAGATCAACGACATGGAGTTCAACCAAATGGTTCAGAACCGTGAGATTGACCATGTGGTATATGTCAAGAAGAACGACCAGATGCAGGTGTATCTGAAGAAAGAGGCCCTCAGCAAGAGCACGCACGAGAAAGTGAGCAAAATCACAGAGGGACCGCAGTACTACATGACCGTCACCGAGCTGCAGGTTTACAACGAGAACCTGAAAGAGGCCAAGGAGCGGGCCATCCAGAACCGGATTGCACAAGACAGCACCCTTTCGGCATACGACATAGCCAAGGAGTATGACTTTCCAACCCGTCAGGACAATGCCCGGAGTTGGGGCGTAGAGGTCATCTTCTGGCTTCTGCCCACCATCTTGATTTTCGCCTTGTTCTTCTGGTCTATGCGGTCTATGCGCAACATGGGCAGCGGCGGACCTGGGGGAGGCGGCGGCATATTCAACATCGGCAAGTCCAAGGCGCAGGAGTTTGACGGCAAAAGCGGACAGCTGGTCACATTCAAAGACGTGGCCGGGCTCGAGGGTGCCAAGGAAGAGATTGAAGAGGTGGTTGATTTTCTCAAGAATCCGAACAAATACACCGTCTTAGGGGGCAAAATTCCAAAGGGCGTGTTGTTAGTGGGACCTCCGGGCACCGGAAAGACGCTGCTGGCCAAGGCGGTGGCTGGCGAGGCAAAAGTGCCTTTCTTCTCCCTGTCGGGTTCCGACTTTGTGGAGATGTTCGTCGGTGTCGGCGCGTCGCGCGTGCGTGACCTCTTCAAGACTGCCAAAGAGAAAGCTCCTTGCATCATCTTCATCGACGAGATTGACGCCATAGGACGGGCCCGCGGAAAGAATGCGCTCTCCAACGTAAACGACGAACGCGAAAGCACGCTCAACCAGTTGCTTACCGAGATGGACGGATTCTCTACCAATGCCGGCGTCATCATCATGGCCGCCACCAACCGCGCCGACATCCTTGACCGCGCGTTGCTCCGTGCCGGACGCTTTGACCGCCAGATTGCCATTGAGCTGCCCAATCTCAACGAACGCCGTGGCATCTTTGCCGTCCATGTACGCAAACTGAAAATCGCGGCAGATGTGGACCTCGACTTTTTCGCAAAGCAGACCCCGGGTTTCTCGGGCGCCGACATCGCCAACGTCTGCAACGAAGCGGCCCTGATTGCTGCCCGCAACAACAAGAAAGAGATCGGCAAAGACGATTTCCTCTCGGCCGTTGACCGCATCATCGGAGGCCTTGAGCGGCGCAGCAGCGTCATCTCTCCCGAAGAGAAGAAATCCATCGCCTTCCACGAGTCAGGGCATGCCTGTGTAAGCTGGATGCTGCGCTATGCCTCTCCGCTGGTAAAGGTCACCATCGTGCCGCGCGGCAAAGCGCTCGGCGCCGCCTGGTACCTGCCCGAAGAACGGCAGCTGACCACCTACGACCAGCTTGTAGATGAGATGACCGCCACCCTCGGCGGACGCGCCGCAGAAGACATCGTGTTCGGCACCGTATCCACCGGCGCACTCAACGATCTGGAACGTGTCACCAAACAGGCCTACGCCATGGTGGTCTATTATGGTCTGGACAAGGAAATCGGCAACGTCAGCTACTACGACTCTACCGGACAGCAGGAATACTCGTTGTCGAAACCTTACAGCGAAAAGACTGCTGAAGAGATAGACAACCGCATCCACGATCTGGTCGAGAGCTGCTACGCCCGGGCCAAGAAAATTCTTTCTGAACACAAAGAGCAGCTGGCAGAACTGGCAAAACTGCTGCTCGATCGTGAAGTCATCTTCTCCGAGGACGTAGAACGGATTTTGGGCAAACGGCCGTTCCAGACTGAAAGCGCCCCTCTCTCTTCAAAAAGCGAATAGCCATGTCCAAAAGCAAGTCTTTCGTCTCTCCAATCCTGATGAACAAAGAGATCGTCTTAGGGGCAATAAAGGAGGCACTCTCCAACAGAGGGAGCATCTCCTCGGCCTTTGCGGATTCAACTGCCAGTGCCAATCCTTTCAAAACCATCGACAACGAGCAGCTTAAAGCCACCTTTATTGACAATTTCCGTTCGCGCGGCCAAGAAGCCCGCGGGTATCTTATGTCGTCTTGCACCAGCAAGAATGCCATCAAAGAACTGGTGGAACTCATTACGCACCGCAAATACAACACGTTCCTCAACACCGTACCCTACTTGTCCCAATTTCTCGACAGGCACAACATTCCCTATACCAACTCCATCTATCCGAACCAACCTGCGGATGCCGCACTTGTCTTCTCCGACATGCTCATAGCCCGTACCGGAAGCATCGGATTCGCACAAGAATACAACATCTACCCCTCCGTCATCGGCCTCGCCCGCGAACTCATCGTATTTGCCCGTGAACGTTGCATCTACGCTGACATCGAGGATGCATTAGCGTATAAGAAAAACGCAAACGAGTTTTGTGCCATGACTGAATTCATCGCGCCCTCCGCACCTGAACTTATCGACGGGAAGCAGCACTACACCCCTTGGAATCCCCGGATTATCTTAATATTAATACAAGAAAACGTACCTCAAGAAGATGCCCCCGAAGAGAAAGAACCTGCTTGTTAGGACGGCAACCGGCGCCGTCTATATTGCCCTGATGATTGCGGGTGTCTTCTGCTATCCGCTGATGGCGGTTTTGATGTGCGTCATGGCTTGCCTTGCCATCCGCGAGTTTATGGGGCTTACTTCCGGGCCTGCTGACCAAATTGCAAACATACTGCTGACCGTTGTTGCTGCAACGCAGTTCATTGTGCTGCTCATTTACGGCGTCACCTCAAGCAACCCCATCGGGTTGTTCGAAATGATACGCTGGAGCAAAATCTTGCTGATGCTGATGCCACTGCTTCTGCTGTTCACCATTGTGGTCATGTCCATAACCGAACTGTTCCGCAACCGTCCCTGCCCTATTGAGCATATCGGGCAAGCCCTGTTCGGGCTGTGCTGGATAGTCTTTCCGCTTGGAATCCTCACATTCTGCACCTCTTTTGCCAAACAATTCATTCTTGCCTTTTTCCTTGTCATCTGGTGCTACGACACCTTTGCCTATCTGGGCGGATCGCTCTACGGCAAAACCAAAATGTGCCAACGCATATCGCCCAAGAAGACCTGGGAAGGCACCGTCACCGGACTGCTTGCCGCTGTCATCCTCGCCATTGTGCTCCCCAGCATACCCTTTTTCGGGCATCTGCACATCGCGACAGGAAAATGGGTCGTGTTTGCCCTCATCGTGGTGGTGTTCGGCACTTTCGGCGACCTGCTGGAGTCGTGCTTCAAGCGCCGTGCAGACGTCAAAGACAGCAGCCACATCCTCCCGGGGCACGGGGGCATCCTCGACCGTCTCGACTCAATGCTTTTCTCCGCCATCCCCGCCATCCTATTTGCCTATTTCGTAATGCTTCAATAAGTTTGTCAGATGAAGAAAAACACGATTGAGATCCATGGAGCAAAAGTCAACAACCTCAAAAACATCGACATTGACATCCCAAGAAACAAATTGATCGTCATCACGGGGCTGTCAGGTTCCGGAAAATCCTCGCTTGCTTTCGACACCCTCTATGCCGAGGGGCAGCGCCGCTATGTAGAAAGCCTGAGTTCGTATGCCCGCCAGTTTATGGGCAAGATGAACAAGCCCGACGTGAAGTCCATCACCGGAATACCGCCTGCCGTCGCCATACAGCAACACACCTTGTCAAGCAATCCGCGTTCCACCGTCGGCACCGCCACAGAGATTTACGAACACCTCAAGCTCCTCTATGCCCACATCGGGCAGACCATCTCGCCCGTCAGCGGCAAGGAGGTGCGCCGCGAGAACATCTCCGACATCATAGGCTATATGGAAAGCATTCCCGCCGGGCGCAAAGTCTATGTCCTCGCCCCGGTCTCGCTGCCGTCGGGACGCACGCTGCAGGAGCAGCTTGCCATTCTCAAGCAACAGGGATTCAGCCGTGTGGTTTACAACCGCAAAACGGCCGAAATCGACGAATTTCTGAACGGCAAGAAAGCCACCCGCGTATCGGAGATGTTCATCCTCATCGACCGTTTCAAATCGGACAATCTGTCGGCCAACAAGATGCGCATTGAAGACTCGCTGCAGACGGCCTTGTCGGAGGGGAAAGGCGTGTGCGTGATACACACCGAATTTGAAGACTCCGTGGTGCAGAAGTCATTCAGCAACCTCTTCTCCATGGACGGCATCGACTTTGAGGAGCCGTCTGTCAACCTGTTCAGTTTCAACAACCCTTACGGGGCTTGCAAGACCTGTTCGGGCACGGGCATGATTGAGGGCATCGACCCTGACCTTGTCTTCCCCAACCGTTCGCTCTCCGTGGCCGACGGCGCTGTGGCCTGCTGGCACGGCGAGGTCTTCAGCGAATGGAAGAACTATTTCATCCGTCAGGCCTCCAACGTGGGATTTCCCATTTACCGTGCCATCGAAGACCTCACGCAGAGCGAATACGACCTGCTCTGGTACGGTGACCCTGCCCGCAAAATAGAGGGAATAACCCAATTTTTTGAATTCGTCTCATCAAATATCTACAAAATACAGTACCGGGTGCTGCAGGCCCGTTACCGGGGGCGTGAAATCTGCCCTGACTGCCACGGCTCGCGGCTGCGCAAAGACGCGCTTTACGTCAAAGTGTGCGGCAAAAGCATTGCAGACCTGCTTGCCATGCCGTTGTCTGACCTTAAAGTGTTCTTCGACAACTTCAAATACCCTTCAGAGGCGGCCAAAGAGATTGCAGAGCAGATCGTCAAAGAGCTGACAACGCGTGTCGGGGTACTCGTGGATGTAGGGTTAGGCTATCTCACGGCCGACCGCAATGCCGGGACCTTGTCGGGCGGCGAGGCACAGCGCATCAATCTGGCCACCTCGTTAGGCAGCAGCCTTGTCGGCTCCCTTTACATCCTGGACGAGCCCAGCATAGGGCTGCACCCGCGCGACACCGAGAACCTGATCCGCGTGCTCAAGCGGCTGCGCGACATCGGCAACACCGTAATGGTAGTAGAGCATGACGAAGCTATCATCCGTGCCGCCGACTACATCATCGACATCGGGCCAAAAGCCGGACGGCTGGGAGGAGAAGTCGTGTTTCACGGCACCTTCGCAGAACTGATGGCTGCCGAACACAACCTTACTGCCGAGTACCTGCGCGGCATCGAGGGCGGCTTTCCTGCGGAGCAATGCCGCGCCATACCCATTCCGGCACGGCGGCGGCAATGGCGCAACTATATCGCGATTACCGGAGCCAAAGAGAACAACCTCAAGAACATAGACATCAAAATACCCTTGGAGTGCTTCACCGTCATCACTGGCGTAAGCGGCTCCGGAAAGAGCACCCTCGTCCACGACATCCTCTATTCGGGCATGCTCCGCCTGCTGGACAAACCCGGCGAGAAACCCGGCCAATATGCGGGCATCGAGGCTGACACGACCCGCTTACGCGACGTGGTGCTGGTAGATCAGAACCCGATAGGGCGCTCCACCCGTTCCAACCCTGCCACCTACGTCAAGGCGTACAACTTCATCCGCGAACTGTTTGCCGCCCAGCCGCTTGCCAAGCAGCGCAACTACAAATCCAGCTTCTTCTCTTTCAATGTGGCCGGCGGCCGCTGCGAAGAGTGCGAGGGCGAAGGCATCATCCACATCAACATGCAGTTCATGGCCGACGTGGAACTGCGCTGCCCGGCCTGCAACGGCACCCGCTTCCGCGAAGAGGCTCTCGACATCAAAGTGAACGGACAGACCATAACAGACATCCTGGACATGACCATCGACCAGGCCATAGAATTCTTCAAGGCTCTGCCCCTGACAGACATCACCAAGAACATCCTCAAGTGCCTGCTTCCCCTGCAAGACGTGGGACTCGGCTACCTGATAATGGGGCAGACCTCCTCGTCGCTCTCCGGCGGCGAAGCGCAACGCGTGAAACTGGCCTACTACCTCTCGCAGGAAGACGACCGGCAAAACAAACTTTTCCTCTTCGACGAACCTACCACCGGACTGCATTTTCACGACATCAGCAAACTGTACAAAGCCTTTGACCGGCTGATTGAAAAAGGCAATTCCCTTGTTGTCATCGAACACAACACCGAACTGATCAAATGCGCAGACTGGGTCATCGACATGGGACCCGAGGGCGGAAAAAACGGCGGCAACATCATCTTTGAGGGCACTCCTGAAAGGCTGATCGAGCGCAAGCGTTCCTATACGGCCAAAGCCTTGAGGCACGCTTTCGGGAAACCCGAAGAACCCTGAACCCGAATATTTTCCTATCTTTGCCCGCTCATCCCGAACATTCCCGTCATTATCAACAATAACAACAGAACAAAACTTCCTAATATGAAAAAAACAATCCCCCTGCTGACGCTCCTGCTTGCTTTTTCCGTCTGTTTGCAGGCACAAAGCGTCACCAAGACCGAAGCAGACCTTGCCGCTTCGCGCTTTGCGGAAGAGAAATTCCTGAATGCCGGCAAATCTGCCGCTCCTGAAGTCATTTTTCAGGAAATCCTATATGACAACGACATCCCGTGCCTGTTCAGGTACAGCGTCGGCGAGAAAGGGTTCATCCTGATATGCGGATCGAAAGCCGTGACACCCGTAGCCGCCTACTCCACCGACGACAACTTCGGCATGGTGCCGCCCGTGCGCGACCTGTTAGAGCAGTACAAAGCCGTAATAGCGCGTTCATTGCAAGACAAGTCAGAGCCCACACCCGAAGTTTCCCGCCAATGGAATCACCTTCTCGCCGCGACATTCGTGCCCTCGGCACAGAAAAGCGGTTCTGACGGCTATCTGCTCACCACTCGCTGGAACCAGAACAAATACTACAACACCTACTGTCCTTGGGACGTCAGTTCAGGCAGTTACTACGACTACCGCGTCCCGAACGGCTGCGTGGCCTTGGCCTGCGCGCAAATCATGAACTACCACCATTGGCCGGTCAAGCCTGCCGTAACCATCATCTCCTACGTGCCCACGGGCTATCCGCGGCAAACCGTCTATTACAACCGCGAGACGTACCATTGGGAAGCCATGTGCAACGAGCCGCAGAGCTATGCCAACGAGATTGCCAAGATTGCCCATCAGATGGGCGTCGCCATCCAGATGAACTACACGCCCGACGGCTCCGGCGCACAGACCGACGATGCCAAGAACAAACTTTACCAAGTGTTCAAATACGACCAAAGCATCGCCACTTACTACCGCGCCGCCTATACCGACAGCGCCTCCCTGCAGACCTACGTCAAGGTGCTGAAAGACGAATTGGACCGCAAGCGCCCTATCTATTATTCAGGCTGCACGGCACAAGGCTCATGCCACGCCTACATTCTCGACGGCTACGACAACGACGACAAGTTCCACATCAACTTCGGGTGGGGCGGCTCCGGCAACGGCTATTATGCCATCGACAACTTCGGATTCGACAATTTTTCCTCTGAAGCCATCGTAAACATCTTCCCGTCAGGGATCTATCCCGAGGAGACCTGCAGCGGTCACCAGCGGCTCACCGCCTCCTTTGGCTACATCTACGACAGCAACCCTGCCACACCGTACGCCAGCGAACCCGACTGTTCGTGGACGGTAGCCGTGCCGCATGCCACCGCCTACACTTTCTCGTTCGACAAACTGGACCTCGACCCTGATGTCGATTTCGTAACCATCTACAACGGAGCCACGGCAGAATCGGGCGTCAAAGCCACCTTTACGGGCAACACGCTGCCGTCGAACAGCATTACCGTACAGGCCGACAGCGTGCTGGTAACCTTCACCGCCGCCGCAGACGCCGTGCCCAGCGGCAACGACCACTACGGCTTCCAAATCTCTTACGAGTCAACTCTCGAACACAACAACCTCTGCCCCAACCAAACCAACGTCTCCGAATGGAACACCATCCTAACCGACGGATCCGGCGACGACGAGAATTACTACCCCGAGACCAACTGCACTTGGAACGTGCAACTGCAATACATCTCCGGCTATTCGTTCGCTTTTAGAAAGTTTGACCTCGGATACGGCGACTTTGTAGATATCTACGATGCCACCACCTACCCGCCAGAGTTATACAAACGCTTTGACCTCAATAACTTGCCTGGCTACGAGAACTATAATGTCAACTTCCGGAAGATGCTGGTCAACTTCGTCTCTGACAACTGGAGCCAAAGCGACGGTTTTGAGATGGAATACTGGGCTATCGCAAGCGTAGATCAAGAGAGCGGCATCGAGGATTTGAAAGTATATCCGAACCCCACATCCGGGAATCTGTTTGTAGAGTTCTCGCTGACAGAAGCCGAAAGCGTAACCTGCCAGCTTACGGATGCCGCCGGGAAGAGCATCTGCACCGAACAGATTGAGGGCGCACCCGGCCTGAACAAACATGCGCTGCTGCTGCCCGCTACGGCCTCGGGGTTCTACCTGTTGCAACTCACTACCCAATCAGGCAAAACCATCCGGAAAGTTATGGTACAGTAACCGTCAGGAGGCAGCATTGTTTCTCTATTGATGCCAATGGATAATTTAACGCCCTATAGCAAATCGATTCTGAACATAAAATCCTATCTTTGCACGCTTTTTCCGGCAACGGGTTCATCGACTCGTCAAGACAATGGCGGAGAATGCATAAGCATAGCATAGACAAACAGTTAACACAACAGACAACTAAGCAACTATAACGAATTATGAAAAGGTCAAGAATAAAAGATATCCTGAAGAACCCCGAAACCGTCGGCTTCGGCAATGACGTCTGCATAAAAGGATGGGTACGCACCAAACGCGGAAACAGCCATGTGGTATTCATCGCCCTCAACGACGGCTCAATTGTGACAAGCCTGCAAGTAGTGGCCGACCCAGGCAAGTTTGACGAAACGCTGATGAAGAAGATCACGACAGGTTCGTGCCTCCATGTTGAGGGCAAACTGGTAAAGTCGGAGGGCAAGGGGCAGACCATGGAAGTACAGGCCGAGTTTATCGAGCTGTACGGCACCGCCGACCCCGAGCAGTACCCGTTGCAGAAGAAGGGTCACTCTATGGAGTTCCTGCGCGAGATTGCCCATCTCCGTCCCCGCACCAACTATTTCAGCTGCGTGCTGCGTCTGCGCCATGCCATGGCATTTGCCATCCACCAGTACTTCAACGACAGAGGCTTCTTCTATCTCCATACGCCGCTGATTACCGCATCAGATGCCGAGGGCGCAGGCGAGATGTTCACAGTGACCACCTTTGACCTCAACAATTTGCCCCGCACTGAAGACGGGAAAGTGGATTACAAGAAAGATTTCTTCGGCAAACATACCAACCTCACCGTGTCTGGACAGCTTGAAGGCGAACTTGGGGCACTGGCGTTGGGCAACATCTACACCTTTGGACCTACCTTCCGCGCCGAAAACAGCAACACGCCGCGCCACCTCGCCGAGTTCTGGATGATTGAACCCGAAATGGCTTTCTATGACATCACCGACAATATGGACTTGGCTGAGGATTTCATCAAGCATCTGGTACAATATGCCTTGGACCACAATATGGACGACCTGCAGTTCCTCAACGACCTCTTTGACAAAGGGCTCATTGAACGGCTGCAATCTGTGCTCAAAGAAGAATTCGTACGCCTCGACTACACCAGCGCCATCGACATCCTGCTGAAAGCCGACAAGAAATTCGAGAACAAGGTGGAATGGGGCATCGACCTGCAGTCGGAGCACGAACGTTATTTGGTAGAAAACCATTTCAAACGCCCCGTCATCCTGACCGACTACCCGAAAGAGATCAAGTCGTTCTATATGAAGCAGAACGATGACGGCAAGACGGTGAGAGCCATGGATGTGCTCTTCCCGACCATCGGCGAAATCATCGGCGGCTCCGAACGCGAAGCGGACTATCAGAAACTGCTGAACCGCGTACACGAACTGCACATGACGGAACAGCAGTACTGGTGGTATTTCGAGACGCGCAAGTTCGGTTCGGCCCCCCATTCAGGCTTCGGTCTTGGCTTTGAACGGCTGATGCTCTTCATTACAGGCATGAGCAACATCAGAGACGTGATTCCGTTCCCGCGGACCCCGCTGAACGCCGAATTTTAGGAAAGCCGCGCCACCCTACCGCCCCAAACGCCATGTCATCAAACAGCCAGTCACAAGTACAGAAGACGGAGCAGCGGCAGATAGCCACACAACAGACTATCAGGCTGATGCAGCTGGTAGAGTTGCCTTGCGACTCGCTTGAGCATGAGATACAGAAAGAGGTGGATGAGAACCCGGCTCTGGAAGTGGTACATGACGACGCCGATGACCCACAGCCCGACACGGCCGATGATGCCGCAACACCCGAATATGACGAAAATGGCGACCCCCTTGACCTTACCGCCGACCAACTTCCTGACGATGAGATCTTCAAGGAGGATTACTACCGGGACGACGACTTGGACGATTACTCGACGGAACGTGAAATCGAGAACACCATCCGTAGGCTGAACGCCCCCGAAGCGCGCAACGACAACGACCGCATCGGCATTTTCCACAACTCTATACAAGAGCAGTGGCAACTGCAGCTCGGCGAGATGAACATGAGCGACAAGCAGGCGCGCATTGCCCGCTATCTGGCCGGAAACCTCAACGACGACGGCTATTTTACGATGGATTTGCAGTCGGTGGTCAACGAGTTGCTCTATATGGACAACATCTACACCACCGTTGAGGAGGTGGAAGAGGTGCTTGTACACTTTGTGCAAGAACTGGAGCCGCCCGGCATAGGCGCGCGCACGCTGCAGGAGTGCCTGCTCATACAGTTGCACCGACTGCCCACACAAACCGAAGCCTCCGAGAACGCGGCGCGATTGTTGGAGAAATGTTTTGACGCTTTCACCAAAAAGCATTACGAAAAAATTCAACAGGCATTGTCCATCTCTGAATCGCAACTCAAAGACGCCCTTGCCGTAATCCGGAAACTTGACCCGCGCCCGGCCGATTCCGGCTCCCCGCTCGACAAGTCTGCCGATGTCATCACCCCCGATTTCACCATAACTTCAGACAACGGCAAACTCAACTTGAGCCTCAACAACCAATATGTCTCTAAAGTCCGTATCAACAAGGAGTTCAGCAATGCTTACCGCTTCCTTACCAAAGAAGCCAGCGAGAAAAAACGGGCCGAAGCCGAAAAGTTCATGCGCGAGTATGTAGATAAGGGCGAGCAGTTCATCGGCATCCTCTCTATGCGCGAGATGATCCTCTACAACACGATGTATGCCATCATGCAGCACCAGAAAGCCTATTTCCTCACGGGCGACGATACCGAACTCAAGCCGATGATTCTGAAAACCATCGCACAAGAGGTAAATGTGGACGTCTCCACCGTTTCGAGGGTTTCAAACAGCAAATATGTGCAGACCGACTTCGGCATCATCCCGCTGAAGCACCTTTTTTCTGAAGCCGTCAACGATGACGATGTCTCTTCCAAAGAGATCAAGCAGATACTCTGCGACCTCATCAAGAACGAGGACAAGAAGAAGCCGCTTTCGGACGAGAAGCTGTGTCTGCTGCTGAAAGAGCGCGGCTACAACATTGCCCGCCGTACCGTGGCCAAATACCGCGAACAGTCTGACCTCCCCGTTGCCCGGCTCCGGAAAGAACTGTAGTCACGACTGAGCTGCCGCCAGCGTCACCACGCTCACCCTCACCCCCTCGATCTTCAGCAGCTGCTGAACCGCCGCCTCCATTGTGGCGCCTGTGGTCAGCACATCATCGCACACAAGCAGATGTTTCCCTTTCACCTCCTCGACGCCATTGGCAACGAACACGGTTTTCACGTTTTCCCAACGGCTGAAGCGTCCTTTGCGTGTCTGCGTTTCCGTGAACTGCACCCTCGACAGAATGTCGGTGCGGTATGGCTTCTGCATACCTTCGCTGAGCCCCTTGGCTATCCATTCGCTTTGGTTGTAACCCCGCTTGCGCTCCTTTTTGCGATGCAGCGGTATGGGCACAATAATGTCAACATCCTGGAAACGAGGCTCTTGTTTTAACTGTTCCCCGTACCGTTTGCCCAAATATTGCCCCAACTCTTTCTGCCCTTTGTACTTGAGGGAATGAAGTATGTGCTGCACATTGT
>CAVIPZ010000025.1:0-13738 GCA_963644715.1 bacterium
ACCCATCTCTCTTCATCGGGAACGGTGACCGCAAATACGTCTTCATCGTATGCGTGCGGCGGCACCCACAGCCTGAAATTCTCCGGTTCTACCGACAACATGGTGGCAATGCCGGCTTTTGTTACAGAAATCAGCAATGTAGAGCTGACGTTCAGCACCAGACCGGAAAGCACGAGTTCGCTTTGCGGATCTTTTCAGGTGGGATATGTGACCTCGCTGACAGACGCCACCACTTTTACTCCTGTGGCCACTTACAGTGTAAGTGAGTTCAGCGGTTGTCAACAATTCACGGTCTCCTTTACAGGTGCGCCGGCAGGCAGTTACATCGCTTTCCGCCATCAGCCGCAGGCTACTTACTACTATTGGTTTCTTGACGACATCGACGTTTCGGCAGTCTCCAATTGCACGGCAGCCGGCGAGATTATGGCCGACAACATCACCTACAACAGCGCAAACCTCTCTTGGACGGGTTGCGAAATTGCCACGGGCTATCAGGTAGCCTACAGCACCAGCAACACCCGCGACGAGAATGCCGTGGTGGTAAATGCTACTTCTTCTACTTTATCGTTGACAAACCTCAACAGCGACACCCGCTATTATGTTTGGGTGCGCTCAGTCTGCGGCATCGATTCTGCCCGCTGGTCCTCTTCCATCAACTTTACAACACCGGTCAGCTGTTATCCTGTAGTAAATGCAGCCGCTTCAGAAATCAGTTACGATCAGGCCCGCATCTCCTGGAACACGGTTGACACCATCGGTCTGCTTCCCTCTTCGGTTCAGATTGAATACAAGGCATCTCGCGACAATGACTGGACGACAGATGTTACCACCAACGACTATTACAATCTCACTACCCTTACCCCCTCTACCTATTACACCGTACGTTTGCGCACGCTTTGCGACAACGACAACGATACCGCCGCTTACAAAACGGTTACATTCACCACTACGCCACGTTGCGCGCCCGTGCAGAACGCCCGCGTTGCAGATGTTGCCGGAGACAAGGCTCTCATCACCTGGGAATTGAACGAGAATATAGGTTTGGAACCCTCTTCGGTGCTTATTCAATACAAGGCGGCCGACGAGACCCAATGGACCTCTGCAACCACTACCGAGAACTACTATTTCCTTACGGGACTTACGTCCGGCACCACCTATAGTGTCAGCATCCGCACGCTTTGCGACAATGATGCAGATACCGCTTCTGTGCAGTCTCTGACAGTATCTACTTCAAGCTGCGGCGAAATCTGCGACGACCATTCTCAATATAGTTTTTATGTGCCTTTCCACAGCAACTATAACTACGGCTATTCGCAAACCATCTATCCGGCTTCTCAACTTGCAGGTGTGGATACCATTACAGGCATTGCCTTCTATATAAAATCCACGAGTTACAGAAACCGTACCATCGATGTTTATATCGGTCACACCAACCAGACCACATTAAGCACCAGCAACTACATTGCTGTTGGCAATATGTCACAAAAGGCTTCAAACTACACATTGAATGTGAACTCAACAGGTTGGGTTACCATTCCGTTCAACACTCCGTTTGTTTATGACCACAGCAGCAACATCGTAGTTGCCGTTGACAACAATACCGGCGGCTATAATTCTTTCAATTTTGCCGCCCACAATGCCACAGAAGGCAATGCTGTTTATTGGTACACTGACTATACGAACATCCAGCCGAGCAACCCCAGTGCGTCTAGTTACGACGTGACGAACCTTGTGCCGGACATCCGCTTCATCGGAAACTGCCTTGCTTCTGACTGTACCGCTCCGATGGCTATGCTGACTGGCGTCACGGCTACCACCGCAGACCTTTCGTGGGTTGCCGGCGATGACGAGACCGAATGGGTTGTAGAATACAAACTGGACTCCGAGACCGAATGGATGGAAGCCGCATCTACCACCTCCACCACTTACACCATTACCGACCTCAACGTTGCTTCTTACTATAACTTCAGAGTAGGTTCTATCTGCACAGATGATACGCTCTATACAAGAACAATTTCTGCTTGGACGGAATGTGCGGCAGTTGCTGCTCCTTTTACTGAGGATTTTGAGACCTTCTCATCGAACATTTCTCCGTGCTGGGAATTCTATTCCGGCATGGTCTCCGACACGATTACACACACTTCAGATCTGGGCACTGCTTCTAACGGTTGGAGATTCAACAACACAAATGCTTTCGGCCCGATTCATGCATCACTGAACATCTATGGTGAGAACCGCTACGCTTGGATGATTACGCCTGCCATTGACTTGAGTTCGCTTAACACGCCAACCCTTACATTTGATCTGGCTCTTACATCCTACGGCAGTTCCAACCCGATTGCAGACTCTACCCGTCAGCAGGACGACCGTTTCATTGTGCTGGTATCTACAGACAACGGCGCAACCTGGAACATGTCAACGGCCACCATTTGGGACAACACTTCCACGGCCGCACGCCGCTACGACTATATCTCCACGTCCGGCGAGCAGGTCAGCATCTCTCTGGCACAATATGCCGGCCAGACTGTCCGCATCGCTTTCTATGGCGAGTCAACGCAATCAGGCGGCGACAATGACCTGCACATCGACAATGTGTCGATAATAGAGCCCATAAGTTGTCCGAAGCCGAACGATTTGGCTGCTTCTAACTGCACCAGCAACTCTGTTGACCTTGCTTGGACAGAAAACGGAACGGCCACCGATTGGATTGTGGAATATGTTTCCGGCACGGCAGCACCTGTCACCCTTAACATTACAGGCACGCCTTCCACTACGGTTACGGGTCTGGAACCTAACACGCAATACACTTTCACGGTGAGAGCATACTGCGGCGAAGGCGACACTTCGCTCGTTTCCAATATCGTCACGGCCAAGACCGCTTGCGGCATAGCCTCTCTCCCGATTGACGAAAACTTCGACTCCTATGCTGCAGGATACAGCACCTATTCATATCCTGACTGCTGGAGCCGTATCCGCGCCGCCGGTTCAACCTATCCTTACATCAACACGGTCAACCACAGCGCACCTAACGGTCTCTATTTCTACCAGTCAACCTACAATGGAATTACAACCTCGTATGCTGTCTCTCCTGAAATTGACAACAGCGTGCAATTGAACCAGCTCTTTACCCGTTTCTGGGCAAAAAAATCTTCTGGTTATGGTTTCATTATTGTAGGTATCATGAGCGACCCTGCTGACGCCACCACCTTTGTGCCCGTTGACAGCATTAACGTAACCTCTTCCACCTGGACAGAATTTGAAGTCAACTTCTCGCAATATACAGGTACAGGCCATTATGTTGCATACAAGAGCCAGATTGATACTTCAAGAACAACTTACTTCAGTGTATATACCGATGATTTCCACATCGACTACATACCTACATGTTTGCGTCCTAACGGCGTAGCAGTATCCGGCATCACGGCATCTACTGCTAATGTAACCATCACACCGCGCGGCAATGAAACGGAATGGGATGTTCTTTGTGTTGCCGACACCGTCACCAGCATCGCTGATGCTTCCTGGGAAACTACTTCTGACACTACTTACACCGTGACTGGACTTTCAGGAAATACAGGTTATAAAGTATATGTAAGGGCCAACTGCGGCGACGCCACCAGCGATATGCTCAGCACTACATTCACCACAGAATGTGATGTAGAAATGGCTCCCTATACCGAGGACTTTGCAGGCTTCAACTCCAACCCGTCAGTTTGCTGGAAGAAATACACGGGACTTGCCTCCCTCGTGTTCGCTGACTCTGCCAACCTTGTATCTGGCGGCAATTGGCTTTACAATTCTTCCAACGTGTTCACCATTGGCCATCCTAAGTTGAACATCTACGGCACAACCCGTCGCGATTGGCTGGTTTCTCCTAACATCAACCTTTCAGCCCTCACGGATCCTGCCCTCATCTTTGATCTGGCATTGACAGACTACAACAGCGAAGACGTTGCTGAAAATGCTACAGACGACAAGTTCATGGTCATCATCTCCACAGACGGCGGCGCCACATGGCGTGCCAACAACGCTACCGTTTGGGGTGACACATCGGCAAACTTCCGTTACAATGAAATTCCTAACACTGGCCGTCAGATTGTCCTCTCCTTGGCTCAATATGCCGGACAAACCATCCGCATCGCTTTCTATGGCGAGTCAACGGTCAGCAATGCCGACAACGACCTCCATATTGCTAACGTAGAAGTCGTAGAGATGCCGTCTTGCTCTCGTCCTAACGACATTACGTTCACCAATGTCACCTACAACAGTGCAACTGCTACTTGGACAGGTTGCGAAGAAGCTGACAGTTATGAAGTGGTTTATGGCACCAGCAACCAGATGGCAGATGCCACGAACACGACAGAAACCATTTCTGACACGACAATCACATTCCAGAATCTGCGTAGCGAAACTCCTTATTTCGTTTGGGTACGCGCAAATTGCGGCGCCGCCACTTCACAATGGAGCATGATGGCCACCTTTACAACGGGAATCAGTTGCGCACCGGTGCTCAACGCACAAGTGGTTGCCACCAATGCCAACTCCGCTGCCATCTCATGGGAACAGGATACCACTGGCGGTCTGCCTGTCTCTTCTGTGATGGTTTCGTACAAGCCGAGTGCCCAATCCACATGGACAACGGTCATCACAACGGGCAACACTTTCTTCTTTAGCGGTCTTACAAACGCTACTACATATAATGTACAATTGCGTACCCTTTGCGACAACGACAACGATACCTCCGCAATCCGCACCCTTACTTTCACCACCTCTATGTGCGGTGTTGAGATTTCAGGCACGGGTTCACAGTCCAGTTATGCTTCTCCGTTCGCAGGCAATTACAATTATGGTTATTCACAGACCATCTATCCTGCATCCGACCTTGCCGGTTTGGACACCATCAGAGGCATAGCATTCTATGCCAATTCACAGAGCAGCTTGCCGCGCACCGTTGATGTTTACATTGCACATACCAACGAAACCTCGTTGAGCACTACCAACTTCATCCCTGTCGCCAACATGCAGCAGGTTGCCATTGCCCATTCGATGAACATCGGTGGCGGCTGGGTTTCCATCCCGTTCAACACTCCGTTCGTCTATGACGGCACCAGCAACCTTGTAGTGGCTGTTGACAACAACACCGGTCAATACTATAGCTTCACCTGGAGAGCCCACACGCCTACTGTCGGCAATACCGTTTATTGGTATCAGGACGGTTCAGACATTCTGCCCTCCTCCCCGGCAGCTTACTCGACCAGCACATCCGCGACTGTTCCGGATATCACATTTTTAACATCCTGTGTGGAATCTGACTGTACGTCACCGTTGCTTATAATGAGCGGCGTAACTGCCACAACTATCGACCTTGTCTGGAATGACAGTTCCAGCGACAACGGTTGGGTGGTAGAATACAAAACGACGGCTCAAACCGCTTGGACGGAGGCCACCAATACGATGACGGCCAACTACACTATTACAGGACTTACGCCTGCTACGGAATATGAAGTGCGTGTAGGCTCCCTCTGCGGTACAGACACGCTCTATTCCAACTTGCTGGAAACCTATACCGAATGTGCTCCCATTGCTGCTCCTTATACCCAAGATTTCGACAGCTTCGCAACACTGCCGAAATGCTGGGAACGCTACAGCGGCATCCCTTCAGATACAGTAACACATACGGCAAACCTCACAGCCACGTCAAACGGCTGGACGTTCAGCAAGACCTCTGTGTTCGGTTTGAGACACGCCGGTTTGAACAACTATGGCACAAGCTCAAAATACTGGCTGGTAACGCCCGAAATCGACTTGACCGCGCTGACCACCCCGACGCTTATGTTCGACCTTGCCTTGACTGACTTCGCCAATGCAAATCCGGTTGAAGACACAGCAGGACAACCTGACGACCGTTTCATCGTGATGATTTCCACCGATGGCGGCGCAACCTGGAATATGAACAACGCTACCATTTGGAACAATGCGGGCACAGGCGATCATGTCTATAACCACATCTCCAACACGGGCGACCAGGTGAGCATCTCGCTGGCACAGTTTGCCGGACAGACTATCCGCATCGCTTTCTATGGTGAGTCAACTGTCGCTAACGGCGACAACGACCTTCATATCGACAATCTGGTTGTGGCCGAGCCGATTTCCTGCGCAAGACCTTCCGGTCTGTCTGTTTCTGCAACAACCGAGAACTCAACGGTCATCTCCTGGACCGAGAACGGAACGGCTACTGCTTGGAACATCGAATACGGTCCTGCCGGCTTTGCACAAGGTTCTGGCACTACAGTAGCAGTTACGACCAATCCTTACACACTGACGGGTCTTACCGCCGCTACTGCATATCAGGTTTATGTACAGTCAGACTGCGGCGCAGGTGATACCAGCCTTTGTACCGGTCCCGTGTCATTCACAACCGCATGCGTTGCCTCTGACCTCCCGTTCGTAGAACTCTTCAACAACCTTGCCTCGGGAGACATCCCGACTTGCTGGGACAACGACGAAACCGAGGGTCAAGTTTCTGAACCTTGGGGTTACACGGCAGAAACAGCCGGAGTGGAAGGCGGTTGCGTAATGTTCGACTCCTACATGAATGATGAAGACGCAGTCAACTACCTTAAGACTCCGCTGCTGAACCTCACGCAGAACGTTGCACTCTCATTCTACTACAAGAACCCCACAGGCGGCGACTTCTCCGTCTATATTGAGGCTGCCGGCACACGCACCCTGCTCGAAACAGGTCTTGTCGGCGCAACAGATTGGACGCGCAAGTCGTACGACCTCTCTGCTTACAGCAACCAGGCCGCACGCATCGTGTTCAAAGGCACGAGCAACTATGGCATGGGCGATGCTTACATCTACCTCGACAGCGTTATGGTAGCAGCCGTTGCCGGTCCTGATCCCGGTCCGGGTCCTGAACCTCAACCTGCTGACACTTGCCACGCTCCTGTCGTGACAGTCTCTAACGTTGACGTGAACAGCGCAACAATCAGTTGGACACAGGAAGGCACTCCTGACAGCTGGACGCTCTATTACAGAAAAGGCACCGACGCTTGGACTACCGTGAACATCACCGCACCGTCACCGTACGTTCTCACCGACCTGATGGCCGAAAGTTCTTACGAGGCTTATATGGTGGCCAACTGCGACACGACCGAAAGCGCACACTCCAACACGGTGAACTTTACCACACTGCCCGATGGCGTTGAGGATTACTTGCTTGGACAAACCAAACTTTATCCTAACCCCACCAGCAGTTATGTCACTATTGCCAACAGCAGCTGCATGATTGAGACGATTGAGGTCTATGACGTATATGGCAAGACCCTGCACGTGCAGAATGTGAACGACCACACGGCAGTGCTTTCTGCCGACGGCCTGGCTAACGGCATGTACTTTGTACGGATCATTACCGACAAGGGCACGGTTGTAAAACCGTTCACCAAAAGGTAATCCGTTATACGAATAATGAAAAAAGGGAGGCGAAAGCCTCCCTTTTTTTCTGTCCAGCGCACAAGCCATGGGCTGACGTAAGACTTAATTAGGAATGAGGAATTAGGAATTGAGGAGGGACAATATGCGTAACGCCTCTAAATTCTGTTTCGCGCGGCAGCCCTGGGCCGTGTGGATAACATAAAACAAAACACAAAAAACATTTTTGTACCTTTGCGGCCATAAAAATTCAAAAACAAAGGATGAACCAAAAACAAAAACTTGAGATTATTGAAAGCGGGAAAGACTTCTTTCGTTCAACAATAATACCAAATCATATAAAGAACCTCGAGAGCCTTAGCCTGAAGAGTTTTAATATCAACCCTTTTCTGATAAACTATTTGGCTGCATTTCTTTGTGGTAACACTGAACCGGAAAGTTTAGCGAAAGCCTTGGTCTATCCGAGAGTGCTTGGAACAAGTTTAAACACCAGTTTTGGACAACAGGTGCAGATCTTCATCTCACAATTGCAACAGATAGTCGGCAATGCGTCAGGAATTGACGGTATAGACATAGAGTTTGTTGACGCACTTGACAACCGCCGCAAATATTGCCAGTGCAAGGCTGGACCAAATACAATAAATAAAGATGATATTGCAACCATATTGGGGCATTTCAAAAACTTAATAGGTAAGTCTCGCATTGACCGTATGTCTCTACAGATAGATGATATGATAGTTGGTGTACTTTATGGCGAACCATCAGACTTGTCACAACATTACAAGATTATAAATGCTTCTTATCCAGTATATTGTGGGGCGGAATTTTGGCAAAGGATTACGGGAGACCAGAATTTTTACAATTATTTGGCTAAAGCCTTTGCTGAAGTCGTAGAAGAAGATCAGATTGACGGGAGTGCCCTTATTGTGAAAAAGGTTGACGAATTAGCCGACGAGATAAGAAAGAAAGGAGGGTTTTGAGGATGACATTCATATCAGAAAACAATCTGGCGGCTTTGGCGGCTACTTCTGTAAGCGTAGTGCGCAGTTGGGGAAACAGAGGCGTTTTTCCGCAGCACTTCAAGAATGGCGTGCGCGGCTTTATGATGGAAGAACTGGCAGCCATTCCTCAGGTGGAGGAGATGAACCGAAGCCTTTGGGATGAAGAGATGCTGACGGAGCCGTTGCGAAAATACAATTCGGTGGAACTGTTTGCCGGTGCTGGCGGCTTGGCCTTGGGTATGGAAAAGGCAGGCTTTAATCATGTTCTGTTGAACGAATCAGACCATTCGGCATGCCTTACGTTGACGAAGAACCGTCCGGAATGGAATGTCATAGAGGGAGATGTTCGCAACATAGACTTCAAGCCGCTGCATGGAAAGGTTGACTTTCTCTCCGGCGGATTCCCTTGTCAGGCTTTTTCATACGCCGGAAAGCAGGGCGGCTTCAGCGACACGCGCGGCACGCTTTTCTTCGAACTTGCACGGGCGGTTTCTGAAATTCAGCCCCGTGTCTTTATGGGCGAGAATGTGAAAGGGCTTGTCTCTCACGACCACGGGCGCACCTTTGAAACCATCAAAGCCGTAATATCTGAATTGGGTTACACTTTAGTAGAGCCTCGTGTGCTGAAAGCCATTATGTACCAAGTGCCCCAAAAGCGAGAGAGACTTATTCTTCTCGCCGTTCGCAACGATGTGGCCGAGAACGTGTCTTACACGTGGCCTTCGCCCTACAAGCGCGTTATGACCCTGCGAGATGCCTTTTATGCAGGCGTGATTTATGACACCGATGTGCCAAAGTCTGCCGGTGTCAGTTATCCCGAAAAGAAACGGAAAGTGCTGGAATTGGTGCCCCAAGGCGGCGACTGGCGAGATTTGCCGGAGACGGTGGCCAAGGAGTATATGGGCGGAAGTTATCACCTTGAAGGCGGTAAGACGGGTATGGCAAGGCGTCTCTCTTTAGACGAGCCATCGCTTACGCTTACCTGCTCGCCCTGTCAAAAGCAGACAGAGCGCTGCCACCCCATTGAAACCCGCCCGTTGACGGTCCGCGAGTATGCCCGCATCCAAACATTCCCCGATGACTGGCAATTTGCGGGTTCCGTAAGCGAACAATATAAGCAGATAGGAAACGCTGTGCCCGTAAATCTTGCTTGGGCTGTGGGACGCTCGGTCATACGTCTGCTGAACGATATTGAACGTCTCCATCCCGCCGAAACGGCAGACTGCCAGAATGCGATTCCGGAAATCCGTAACAATTGCGCTATGTGTCCGGAATTGTTCTGATTATCCTTTTTTGTAGTAAAGCGTGAAGCTCTTTTGCGGCACCAACATCTCTGTTACGATGCGCGTCAGTTGCTCAACCGTCACGTCAAAGTAGTGTGCCCGCTCGTTCAAAAAATATTCTGCATTGGAGATGGTTTCGCCTACGGCGATGTTCATGGCTCTGTCGTCAATCTTTATTTCGTTGTTCAGCAAGATGGATTCAGCCCTGTTTTGCACTTTGGAAAGGTCGTGGGTAAAGTTGCCGATGAAAGTCCGGTCGTACAGGAACCGGCACAACTCGCCGTCGGCATCTTCAATGCGGATGCCCTCTGCCGGACGCCCGCTCACGAGGAACAAGCCCTCGTCGATGGTGCCCATAATGGAGGCGGAGATGTCGGTGAAAAGCCGGCGGTTGATGACAAATTCGCGGTACAGGTACGACGACTGCCCCGTGCCGAGGAGGTCAGACAGCAGGTCAAACGCGTAATAGTCGGGATGCACACGGCGGCACATAGGCCATCCTTTCAGCAGCACGTCAGAGGGCACGTCGCGCTCCACACTCAGCAGTTCTGCCGTTTGCGGTATGGTCTCTTTGGGGTAGTTTCGTGGCACAACCTCGCCGGACGGGATGTCGCCGAACCACTTCTCGGCCAAAGCCGCCACCTCGTCAAAGTACACGTTGCCCGCTACGGCAAGCACAGCGTTGCAAGGACTGTAAAAGCGTCGGTGAAAATCGCAGATGATGTCCATATCCATCGCTTCAATCTGTTCCACGCTCTTCCCGATGGGCAGCCAGCCGTAAGGATGGCGTTTGTAGGCCATAGCGTTGAACAGCATCGCCAAGTCGCCGTAAGGACGGTTGAGGTAGTTCTCCTTGAACTCCTCAATGACCACTTGCTTTTGGATGTCGAGCGACTGTTGCCGGAACGTCGGCGCCAACATACGGTCAGACTCCAGCCAAAACACCGTCTCGATGTTGTTGGCGGGCACAATGACATAATAGTGGGTTATGTCTTGCGACGTGTAGGCATTGTTGACCGCTCCCGCTTTTTGCAAAACCTTGTCGTAGTCAGGCACATTGCGCGAACCCGTGAACATAAAATGTTCCATCAGGTGCGCCAATCCTGTGTGGTCGCGGTTTTCGTCGCGTGAGCCTACACCATACACGATGTTGCAAGAGGCCAGCGGCGTAGTGCTGTCTTCGTGTACCACAATGCGCAGACCGTTGTCAAGAACAGTTTTCTTTATGGCTATCATAGCGTCTCTGTAAAATCAGGGATAAAAAATCGTCTGTTGCAGTTTTTCAGAAAATTGCCGGCAAAGATAGCAATTTACATTTTAAATGATAAAAGACAAAAAAATACCCACTTTTAGGGATTGCCCACCTTTTTATCAGGCCTTATTTTTGCAGCGTGATTGAATAAAAAGAAGGATATAATGTTGAAAACTGATAATCAACGCGTTACATTGGCAGACATCCCTACGGGGTCTAATTGCGTGATAGTACGCCTTGCGGGTCATGGCGGATTCAGGCATAGGCTGATGGAGATGGGCTTCGTGCGCGGCGAGAAGGTTATGGTAGTGAAGAACGCTCCGTTGCAAGATCCTATCGAATACGAGATTATGGGCGGCCACGTGTCGTTGCGGCGCATTGAGGCGCAGCACATCGAGGTGGTACGAATGAGCGAAGAGATGGCCGACATTTATCGCTTCAACGGCACCGTCACCGAAGAGGTGGTCAAGGCTATGGGACCTACGGGCAAGCAGATTACTATCGCGCTGGTAGGCAACCCTAACTGCGGCAAGACATCGTTTTTCAACAGGGCTACGGGGCTTCGCGAGAAGGTGGGCAACTACAGTGGCGTCACGGTGGACTCAAAACTCGGCGTTGCCAAGCATAACGGTTATGTGCTCAACTTTGTGGATCTTCCTGGCACATACTCCATCACAGAATACACCCCCGAAGAACTTTATGTGCGCCGTTACATTGCAGACAGTCATCCTGATGTGCTGCTCAATGTAGTAGATGCCTCAAACCTTGCCCGCAATCTTTTCCTCACTACTCAGCTTATTGATATGAATGTGCCTATGATTATGGCACTCAATATGTATGATGAACTGGAGAAAAACGGCGACAAGCTAGATGTGCCGGCGCTCTCGCGGATGTTCGGCTTTCCAATCATCCCCACAGTTTCCACCAAAGGCACTGGCATTGAGGAAATATTCAACCACATCATCGACATCTACGAAAACCGTGAGGGCATATCAAAGCACATCCATATCAATTATGGACCCGACATCGAAAAGGGCATAGCGGCGCTAAAGGTGAAGATGGAGGTAGAACCCGACTATCCGTCGCGCTATATGGCCATCAAGTTGTTGGAGAACGACAAAGTGACGATTGACGAGGTAGGGAAGATGAAAGGCGGCCCGGAGATACTCAAAACTGCCGAAGAGTTCAGGACGTCTATTGAGAAATCATACCGTGAGGACTCTGCCACCGCTATCGCCAACGCCAAGTACGGCTTCATCCGTGGCGCACTCAAGGAGACGTTCGTTTCTACCAGAAACCGCTCTGAAACACTGGCTTATTCTATCGACAACATACTAACCAACAAATGGTTAGGTTTCCCAATTTTGGTATTCTTCCTATGGTTTATGTTCCAGATGACGTTCACCATAGGGGCCTATCCGCAGGCATGGCTGGAGATGTTCTTCGGCTGGCTGGGCAAGATAACTTCGGCGGTGTTGCCGGAGGGAATCCTTGAAAGCCTGCTCGTTGACGGGGTCATTGCCGGTGTGGGCAGTGTCTGTTCGTTTCTGCCTAACATCTTGATACTGTTCTTCTTCATATCCATATTAGAAGATACGGGGTATATGGCGCGTTCGGCGTTCATTATGGACAAACTGATGCACCGTATTGGGTTGCACGGCAAGTCATTCATCCCTTACATTATCGGATTCGGGTGCAGCGTGCCCGCTATTATGGCTACACGCACGCTCGAGAACCGCAAAGACCGCATCTTGACTATCATAACCGTGCCGTTTATGTCGTGTTCGGCACGGCTGCCGGTTTATCTGCTGCTCATTTCGGCATTCTTCGACAAACATCAGGGACTCATATTAGTTAGCATCTATCTTTTAGGTGTGTTGATGTCGATATTGACGGCATTGTTGATGAAGCGTGTTGCTTTCAAAAACGAGTCTGACCAATTTGTGATGGAATTGCCGCCGTACCGCATACCTACGCTTCGCAACGCCGTAGTACATATGTGGGACAAGAGTGTGCAGTATGTCAAAAAGATGGGAACGGTAATTTTGGGCGCTACAGTCATCATCTGGGCATTGGAGTATTTTCCGCAACACAGTGCTGAACTGGATCGTTATACTGCACAGATTGAGCAAGTTGCCGCCGACAGCACATTGAGTGCCGAGGCGCAAAATGCTGCTATAGAGCAGTTGACGCTCGACCGGGCCACGGTGCAGACAGAGAACTCATACATTGGCAGGATAGGTCAATTTATCGCGCCGGTGTTCCGTCCGCTCGGCTTTGACTGGAAGATGGGCGTGTCGTTGCTTACGGGCATAGCCGCCAAAGAGGTGGTTGTATCCTCGATGGGTGTTCTGTACCACGCCGACGGCGAAGCCGACGAGAACTCATCTGCTTTGAAAGAGAGTTTGAAGGCGCAGGTGTGGACTTCCGGCGAGTTGAAAGGACAGCCCGTGTTTACGCCGTTGGTGGCATATGCGTATCTGATCTTCATCTTGCTCTATTTCCCGTGCGTGGCCGCCTTGTCGGCCGTATTCAGAGAGGCCGGTCTCAAGTGGGCTGCCTTTTCTATGCTCTATAATACGGGAGTCGCATGGATAGCGGCATTCCTGATATTCCAAATCGGAAGCCTATTGTTATGAAATCGTTTTAAAGGTTGTTGTTTTATTATATTTTTATGTATTTGTTGAAAGATTGAGGACTCCGCCATAAAGTCCTCTTTCTTTTTCCTATGTTGTGGAATTAAGGAATTATTGAATTAGGAATCAGGA
>CAVIPZ010000026.1:0-13564 GCA_963644715.1 bacterium
GTATAGATTATATGAAGCAAATGGTTATCGAACGTACCTATGATGGCTATACAACTGAAATAAGCACTATTTATGGTCAACTGAAAACCGTCTTGAATATTGATATAAAGCCAGCACCAGACGAATGGGACCGCAAGTACAATGTAGATTTCTTCATCGAGATAAATAATAAATATATTGGCATTCAAATAATACCTGTCAATAACGCTCAACTTTCTGAAATCTTTAAAGAACGGGGACTTCAATCTAAGTCACATCAAAAATTTTCGTCAAAATATGGAGGTGATGTTTTCTATGTTTATTCTCAAAAAGTGGATGGAAGAAAGCAAATTGTAAACAAGGAGGTAATTGATGCTATCAAGGGTGAGATGAATAGGTTGAGTACTCTTTCTTAGTACTCTTTCAGCCGCCGCTCTATTTCCTTTATGCGGTCGCGCAGGTCGGCCGCCGCGTCAAAGTCGAGCGCTTTCACCGCTTTTTCCATCTCCTTGCGCAGTTTTTTCGATTTCTGCTTCAGTTGTTCCTGATTCAGCAAGATGATGTTGTCCTCGGCTGCCACGGGCGCGGATGTTTCGCCGGTGTCGCGTTGTATGCCGCTTTGTCCTTTCGGCACCGTCACGGCTGTGTCAATGTTGCCTGCCAAGTACATGTCGTCCGATTTGATGACGCCTTTAGGAGTTATATGGTGCGACTTGTTGTAGGCGATCTGGATGGCTCTCCGGCGGTTGGTCTCGTCGATGGTCTCCTGCATCGACTTGGTCATCTTGTCGGCATAGAATATCACCCTGCCGTTCATATGCCGTGCGGCACGGCCTGCCGTTTGGGTCAACGAGCGCGTGTTGCGCAAAAAGCCTTCCTTGTCGGCATCCATAATCGCCACTAACGACACCTCGGGCAGGTCAAGACCCTCACGCAGCAGGTTCACGCCTACCAGCACGTCGATAGAGCCGAACCGCAAGTCCTTGAGAATCTCCACGCGGTCCAACGTCTCTACATCAGAATGGATGTAGCAAGATTTGATGCCGATGCGAATCAGGTATCCGTTCAGTTCTTCAGCCATCCGCTTGGTGAGCGTGGTTACCAAAACACGTTCGTTTTTCGCCACAGTGTCCTCAATTTCTTCCAGCAGGTCATCCACCTGGTTGGTAGCAGGGCGCACCTCAATGGTAGGGTCAAGAAGCCCTGTGGGGCGCACAACCTGTTCTACCACAACGCCTCCCGATTTTTGCAACTCATACTCCGCCGGGGTCGCGCTCATAAAAATCGTTTGCCCTACCAGTTCTTCAAACTCGTTGAATTTGAGCGGGCGGTTGTCGAGTGCTGCAGGCAGCCGGAAACCGTATTCCACTAGGTTGGTCTTGCGCGAACGGTCGCCGCCGTACATAGCCCCGATCTGCGACACGGTGACATGGCTCTCGTCAATGACCAGCACAAAGTCGTCGGGAAAGAAGTCGAGTATGCAGAACGGCCGCTGACCAGGCTTCCGCTTGTCAAAATAGCGGGAGTAGTTCTCGATGCCAGAGCAGTAGCCCAATTCCTTCATCATTTCCACGTCATAGTTTACCCGATCCTCGAGTCGCCGCGCCTCAAAGTGCTTGCCGATGGAATTGAAGTACCGCACTTGCTCTCCAAGATCAATCTTGATATTGTCAATAGCCTCGTTCATAGACTGTTGCGTTGTGACGAAGAGACTGGCCGGATAGACGGTTATTTGCTCTCTTTCCGCAATAATGCCGCCCGAAGAGGCTTCTATTTCCGCAAGGCTCTCTATCTCGTCGTCAAAGAAAACAATCCTGAATGCGTGGTCGCTGTAAGGCGGAAACAAATCAACGGTGTCGCCTTTTACGCGGAACTGTGCCGGCTGCAAGTCGAGTTCGGTGCGCGAATAGAGGCTGTTGACAAAGGCAAGGAGCAGTTTGTTGCGGTCGAGCAGCATGCCTTTCTTGAGGTTGATAACATTCTTGGCAAAGTCGTCGGGGTTGCCGATGCCGTAGATACACGACACCGACGCGATGACAATGACATCACGGCGGCCCGAGAGCAACGAAGCAGTTGTATGAAGCCGCAGTTTCTCAATCTCATCGTTGATGGCCAAATCTTTCTCTATGTATGTGTTGGTGGTCGGAATGTATGCCTCGGGCTGGTAATAGTCGTAGTAAGAAACATAATATTCCACGGCATTGTCCGGGAAAAACTGTTTGAATTCGCTGTACAGCTGGGCGGCCAATGTTTTGTTGTGGCTCAATATCAAGGCGGGGCGCTGCACCTCGTTCAGCACGTTGGCGATGGTGAAAGTCTTTCCGGAGCCGGTGACGCCCAACAGGGTCTGTGCCTTGTCGCCCCGGCGGAGCCCCTCGGCCAGTTGCTGAATAGCGTTGGGCTGGTCACCCGATGGCTTGTAAGATGAGGTCAGTTTCAGGTTCATTGTTTTTCAAGAAAAGGCGGCAAATTTACACAAAAAAACAATGGCACAGAAGTGGGGTGTGACGAGCTTTTTTCGATGCCGAGGTTCCCGGCACAGCGGTCAGGAAGCAAACACGGCCAAAATGGAATAGAGCGGATAGTTTGTGAGCCAATCTTGCTTGCGATAGGGCGACATAGAGAAGCGTAAAGCATGCAGAGAAGGATTGCGTTCTACAAAAGCATGGAGGCTTTTGGCTTGTAGATTTTCTTGGGCTTTAACCTCTATGGGGACAATCTCTTCTTCGATTTGCAGGAGAAAATCTATCTCTCCGCGCGAATTATCTGCTGACCAATAGTATATGTTGGTATCGGAATTGCAGTTGAGCTGCTGAAAAACATATTGCTCTGACAAAGCCCCTTTGAAGTCGGAAAAAAGCGTGTTGCCGTCCAGAATACTTTGTGGCGGAATGTTACTCTTTCCATTGGTGGAGTTTATGAATGGCACTTCTTTTCATAGTGGTTTGACACCTGATGTTTTGGGTGCAAAGGCAGTGTTTTTTCGTTCAAGCCCACAAAAAGTCATCCTTAAAAATGTTACGTTATTCAAAATCAGCAAATTGTAGAAACATCGGACAAAGGCGGTATTAAGCACTTGTTTTTTTGCGCAGAAAAAGCCCGAAAACACCGAAAAAAACGCTCTGCCTCCTATTGACAACAAATTATCATATACTAACTATTGTAAAATATTGACGTTTAACAAATTACCACCCCCTAAGAGCGACAATATCAGGAATAATCTATATATTTGTGCGCCTTAATTCCTTTGGATTTTGGTCAAAGGGGCTTCACAAGGTTCAGAGGATGGAGGATAACGATAAAAACAAAAGTACCAATACATTAACATCAAAAAAGTTAAATATGAAAAGAATTCACTTGCTTCTAATCATTGCTGTTGCAATTGTATCATCGAGTTGTTCGACAACCGAATTAGTTATAATGTCATCCACCATGGACAATGCGATTGACGAAATCAACCAGGATCTTGAAAATCTGGGGTATCATTTGACAAATTCATCAGAAGAAAGAAGAAACCAACTCGTCGTTTTAGGCACATCGTATTCATCTTCTAATGGATTTGGCACAGCATTAGGAAACGATATTTGGCGAAACATTGAATATCTACTATCCGAAGAAAACTGTACTTTTGCGGTTTTGTTATGAGAATCCTGATTTGTTGCGCTACGGTCCTTTTGGGAAGTCTGAGCCTTTTTGCCCAGAAAGTATCCCCGTTCCGGATGTGGGAGGACTCGCTCGTGTCGCTGCGCGCGGAAGTGATGGCCGAACCCGACGAGACTACAAGGCTTTCGCTGAACGAGGATTTTATGACCCTGCTGGAAGAGGTGCTGACAATGCCCGGCTCTTTCAACTATACATGGGATTCGGTGAAGAACTTCTCAGTGCTCGCCTCGCCCGACAAACTGTTTAAGATTTTCACTTGGTTTGTGCTCAAAGAGGACTATTCTGCCGAGAACTTCGGCTTTATTCAGGTCTATAACCAGAACCGCAAAAAATATGTCCTTTTCCCGCTCTACGACAAACGCGGATCTATCAACTACCCTAAAACGGTGGTAGGGAACCATAACCGCTGGTACGGCGCCGTTTACTACAAGATGATCCCTATCAAATCGAAAGACTTTACCTATTATACGTTGCTCGGCTGGAACGGCAATGACCTTTTTACAAACCAGAAAATCATTGAGGTGCTGCATTTCAGCAAAGAGACGGTGCCCGTTTTCGGGGCGAGGATTTTCAAGAACTACCCCGAGAAGGTCAGTCGCATCATCCTCGAGTATTCTAAGGAAGCCACGCTGCATCTGGGCTATGAAGAACAGCAGTATAGGGTGCGCACCGGCAAACTGAACCCTAAAACCCACGAGCCTGAATACAACTTGATACACAGCCCGATGATTATTTTCGAGGAGATTATCCCGCTGGAGGAAAATGTGCAGAACATCCCTGCCTATATGGTGCCCGAGTCAAGTCTGCACCACGGATTGGTAGAAAAAAACGGCAAGTGGCTGTTTATGAAAGATGTGCGCGGCACTAACCCCGACAGAATCAGACCGCCCTACCAATACAAGAACAGACAATTCTATAATCCTCATCATAAATAAAATCTACTATGTCATTGTATCCTTTCAAATTCAAACCGCAACTGAAAGAGAAGATTTGGGGAGGCACGCGCTTGCATACGCTCCTCAACAAGGACTTGGGCAAGATGGCACATTGCGGCGAAAGCTGGGAAATTTCAGGCCTTGTGAACGACGAATCGGTCGTGACTAATGGCTTCCTTTCCGAAAACAACCTCAACGAATTGATAGAGGTCTATTTGACGGAACTTGTTGGAGAAAAGAACTACGAGAAATACGGTCTCGGATTCCCGTTGCTCATCAAGTACATTGATGCCCAAGACAACCTTTCGGTGCAGGTTCATCCCGACGATGCGTTGGCCAAGAAGAAATACGGACAGAATGGCAAAACCGAGATGTGGCACGTCATCGCCGCCAATCCGGGCAGCGGTCTCTATGTGGGGTTCAACGGCCCGGTTACGAAAGAGCAGTACGGCAACGCCGTTGACAGCGGCGCAGTGGCCGAACTGCTGCGGTTCTATCCCGTGAAGCCGGGCGACACGTTCATAATTCCCGCGGGCACGGTACACGCTATCGGAAAAGGCGTGCTTCTGGCCGAGATTCAGCAGCCCTCAGACATCACGTTCCGGATTTTCGACTGGAACAGGACCGATGCCGACGGCAACAGCCGCCCGCTTCATACCGAGGAGGCGTTGGAGGCAATTCATTTTGACGATAAGGACCAGCACTACCATATTGGCTATGAACCCAAGATGAACGAGACGGTCAAACTGGTACGTTCTCCCTATTTTAATGTTAATCTGTTGGATTTTGACAAAATCATAGACAAGTCTTATCTGGAAACCGACTCTTTTGTGATTTATATGTGTTTGGACGGGCGTTTGACCGTAAAATATGGCAGCGGAGCTGAGACGCTTGAAAAAGGCGAGGTGATGCTCGTGCCCGCCGAAATAGAAGAGATAAGGCTGTTGCCCGATCAGCGAAGCCGTATGCTGGAAATCTATTGCTGATGTCCGCTTTCCGCTTTAAGCGTTTCACGCTCAACCACGACAAAAGCACGATGAAGATAGGCACCGATGCGGTGCTATTGGCTGCTTTTGCCGATGCCGCTACTGAGACCAGCGTCCTGGACATCGGCTGTGGGTGCGGCGTGGTAGCGTTTTGCGTGGCTCAGCAACTGGTTCTGCAAGGACTGTCGCCGGAGGTTTACGGCATCGACCCTGATGCAGATTCTATTGCCGAGGCTCAAGCTAATGCTGCAGCATTTCAGCTGCTGCCCGCAGATCATTTTCATTTTATTCCAGAAAAAATTCAGGAATTTTCAGTCACAACCTCGTTTGACCTCATCGTATCTAACCCTCCTTTTTTCAACGACAGTCTGAAGCCGACAGCTGCCGGCCGGCTCAAAAGCAGACACCGCGACTATCAGCTGCCCTTTGAGGAACTGCTGCAGAGCGTGTGCCGCCTGCTTGATAAAAACGGCCGTTTTGTGCTGATACTGCCTGCCGCGGAGAGCCAAGAGTTTGACAAATTGGCAGCACCGCATCTTTGTTGCCTGCACCGCACGCTTGTGCAGCCCACTTGCCGCAAACCCGTCTATCGGGTTATCCAAACGTATGGACATCATCCTGCAAGCCGCACTTGCACAGAACGCCATTTAGTAATCAGAGACCAACAGAACCAATACACGGAAGCGTACCTGCAGGCAATGGAGCCCTATTTGCTGTAAAGAAAAACGGCGGACTCCAGTATTCTGCCCTCTCGCGATTGAAAAAACACTAAAACGGAATCAAGAAAACAGTTGGATTTAGCGTTAATAAAACCAAAACTAAGCACAATGGACAAGAAAGAATTGAGAAGACAAATCAGAAGTTTGAAGAAAAATTATACACCTGAGCAACTGAAAGAACAATCGGAAATGATTATGAAACAGTTGGAGGCTTATCCGCCATTTCGGAAAGCACAGACGGTAATGCTTTATGCCGCCCTGCCTGACGAGGTGCAAACCGCTCCATTCATCGAAGCGTGGAGGCACACCAAAAAGATTGTGCTGCCTACGGTGAAAGGAGATGACATTGTGCCCGTTGAACTGACCGACGATTGTGGCATGAAAGAGGGTGGCTTTCACATCATGGAGCCTGAAAATGTGCCATACAAAGGAACATTTGACCTTATCGTTGTTCCGGGCATGGCTTTCGACAAAGAGGGGCACCGATTAGGTCGCGGCAAAGGATATTATGACCGTTTTCTGGCCAAATATCCTGACGTTGCCACCGTCGGCGTCTGTTTTGGCTTCCAGTTTCTCGGAAGTATCCCTACCGAGCCGCACGACCGCAATATGGACAGGGTGTTGACGGGTCAGTCAGAACTTTTGGTGCCGTAAGCCAAATCGCCGGCATCGCCAAGACCGGGCACAATGTAAGAATGTGCAGTCAGTTCCTCATCAACGGCACCGATCCAAAGGGTACATTTCAGCGGTGAAAGATGCCGTTGCAGATACTCAAGCCCCTGCCGCCCGGCAATGATACTCACAATGTGCGTATGCTTCGGTGTGCCCTTGGCCATCAGTTCGTCGTATGCCAACTGCATAGAGCGTCCTGTGGCAAGCATTGGGTCGGCGAGAATGAGCACCTTGTCGTTGATGTCGGGTGCGGACATATAGTCAATCTGGATTTCAAAAGTACCGTCTTTTTCGTATTTCCGGAACGCCGAGATGAAAGCGTTCTCGCTGTGGTCAAAATAGTTGAGCAAGCCGCGATGCAGCGGAAGCCCGGCACGCAGAATGGTGGCCAACACAATCTGGTCAGTAAGTCTGCTTACTGGCGCGATGCCTAACGGCGTCGTGACCTCGGCAACCTGATAGTTCAGCGTCCGGCTGATCTCGTAGGCGAAAATCTCGCCCATCCTTTCCAGGTTTCTCCTGAAACGCATACTGTCAGTCTGCACTTCCTCGCTCCGTATTTCAGCCATAAATTCGTTGAAGAGAGAGTTCTGCTGCCCGATTAACCGAATGTTTTTGTCCATAATATGAAAACTAATTGATGGTGAGTGATTAAGGTTCTTTTCAAGAGGGAAGGGCACCTCTTTAATGAAAAAATATTTGAGCGTTAGTGATTGAATACTCTGTCAAAGATGGCAGGCACCTCTTTCATATAATAGTCCAGCGTAAAGCATTGCGCCAACTCTTCCGGTGTGAAATGCTTACGTATGGTTTCGTTTTGCAGCAGCAGTTCCTGATAGTCTTTTCCGCCGAACCAAGCCTCCATAGCAATAGGCTGCACAAGGTCGTAAGCCGTCTCGCGCGGAAAGCCCTTGTTGATGAGGGCGGTCATGACGCGCTGGGCAAAAATTACCTTGTTGGTGATATAGATATGTTCAAGCATGTGGTCTGGAAACACGACAAGGTTCTCGAGAATGCGTCCGAAGCGGTTCAGCATATAGTCGAGCAAGGTAGTAGCATCGGGCAGCATAATGCGCTCTGCTGATGAGTGGGAAATGTCGCGTTCGTGCCACAAAGGAATGTTCTCGTACGAAGTGACCATATAGCCACGGAGCACGCGGGCACAGCCGCAAATGTTCTCACTGCCGATAGGGTTGCGTTTGTGGGGCATTGCCGAAGAGCCTTTCTGCCCTTTGCCGAAGGCTTCCTCGGCTTCGCGCAGCTCGGTGCGTTGCCAATGGCGCACTTCAGTGGCCATCTGTTCCATAGTGGAGCCTATAAGCGCCAACGTCGCCATATAGTGGGCATGGCGGTCGCGCTGAAGCACCTGCGTAGAGATGTTGGCGGAATGGATGCCCAACTGCTCGCACACATAGTCTTGCACAAAAGGCGGCGTGTTGGCGAAATTGCCCACGGCACCGCTGATCTTGCCACATTCCACATCGGCGGCAGCCATTTCAAACCGTGCCATATTGCGCTTCATCTCTTCGTACCACAATGCCCATTTCAGCCCTAACGAGGTAATGTCGGCATGTACGCCATGCGTACGGCCGATGCAAGGCGTGTCTTTGAACTCGTATGCACGCTTTTTCAGTATCTCCATGAAACGGCTGATGTCGTTGCGCAAAATGGCATTGGCCTGCTTCAGCAGATAGCCGTTAGCCGTATCTACAACATCGGTTGAGGTGAGGCCATAGTGAACCCATTTCCGTTCGTCTCCGAGCGACTCGCTGACGGCGCGCGTGAACGCCACAATGTCGTGCCGCGTTTCCTGTTCAATCTCATAGATGCGCTCTACCTTGAACGTGGCTTTGTCGCGAAGTTTCTGCACATCTTCAGCTGGCACGACCCCCAATTTGCTCCAGGCCGCAGCGGCTTCGATTTCTACTTTCAGGTAAGCGTTGAATTTGTTCTCTTCAGTCCAGATGGCACTCATCTCCGGACGGGCATAGCGTGGTATCATAGATTCATTTTTTAAAGCGAGCAAAGATAGCATAAAAATGCTAATGCCGGCAAAGAATATTTAGCGTTTTACTACAGCTGTTTTTGGGGGTTCAGAATGTGCGTGTCAGATTAATTGTTACATTTGCCCTCGGTTTTCAGAAACATAGATAACAGGATTACAGACGAACTATGACAGTGGAAATCTGCGCCAATTCGCGGCATTCAGCCGAAAACGCCCTTGCCGGCGGCGCGCACAGGATAGAGTTGTGCAGCCGTCTCGAAGTGGGCGGCATCACGCCCTCTTTAGAGGACATTGCCTATTGTGTGAATACGTTACAACTGCGCACCCATGTGCTGGTACGTCCACGCGCAGGCGACTTCTGCTACAGCCGCAGCGAGTTTGACACTATATGCCACAACATTGACATGTGCCGCAGTCTTGGCGCGTCAGCCATAGTCGTAGGCTTCCTTACCCCTGACGGCCAAATAGACGAACCGCGCCTCCGCAAGGCAGTGGCGCTGGCGGCACCTATGGAGGTTGCCTTTCACCGGGCCTTTGACGAGATGCTGCAGCCTATGCCCGAGGCACTGGAAACGGTCATCGATAGCGGCTGTACGCGCCTGCTTACCTCTGGCGGCTGCGCCTCCGCCGAAGAGGGAATAGAAATGATCCGGAAACTGCAAAAGCAGAGCCACGGGCGCATCTCTATCATGGCCGGTGCTGGCATTACCCCCGCCAATGCCGTCTGCATCGCTCTGGCTACCGGAGTGTCCGAACTTCACGGCTCTTGCAAACGCAGTTTGGCAGACGGAACAATTGAAACAGACCCCGCATTAGTACGGCAACTGGTGGAAAACATTGATAATCTTGATTCTAACATTAGATAATGACAATAAACAATAAGCGTATGAAAAACAGTTCTGTATGCAAATGGTTGCTCTGTCTGACTGCCATTTTCACAATGGCTGGCTGCAGCCGAAACCCCCACTTCATCACCGACCGCAAATACCGCAAGCAGGTGCATACCGACTTCATCGAACGGCAGAAACTGGCACAGGGGCGCGCCGAGGCCCTCTTCAGCGGCATGGACACGCTCAACAACCGCGACCGCGAAGCTTTAGAGTTCTTGTACGCCTATATGCCGTACAGTGACCTCGCCGACTATGACGGCGCTTTCTACCTCAAACAGGTACGCTCCGCATTTGAGGCCCGCGACACTTTCAGTTGGGGCAAGGACATTCCCGAGGATGTGTTCCGCCATTTCGTGCTGGTATATCGGGTCAACAATGAGAACCTTGACACTGCGCGGATCTATATGTTCCGACAGTTGAAAGATCGGGTCAAGGGGCTTACGATGGAGCAGGCAGCCTTGGAAGTGAACCATTGGTGTCATGAGCACATGGCATACCGGGCTTCTGATGCGCGCACCAGTGCACCGTTGGCTTCGCTGCGCACCTCGCTGGGGCGCTGTGGCGAAGAAAGCACCTTTGCTGTCACGGCCTTGCGCGCTGTCGGCATACCTGCTCGCCAATGCTATACGCCCCGTTGGGCACACTGCGACGACAACCACGCTTGGGTTGAGGTATGGGTGAACGGGCAATGGAAGTTCCTTGGAGCCTGCGAACCCGACCCGGAACTGAATATGGGCTGGTTTTCCGTCCCCTCAACACGCTGCATGATGGTACACACCAAGGCTTTTGGACGCTACAACGGCAATGAAGAGGTGGTCAGAAGCACCGGTCTTTACAGCGAACTTAACCTGCTCAAGCACTACGCCCCAGTCCGGCATGTCACCGTCACCGTATGCGATGCCGACGGAAAGCCTGTGCAAGACGCTACCGTAAAGTTCAAGTTGTACAACTATGCCGAATATTATACGCTGGCCTCTTACAAAACCGATGCCGAGGGCAAAGCCGGCCTTACCACGGGTTTGGGCGACCTGTTGGTTTGGGCCTCCGACGGAAAACATTACGGCTATGCCAAACTGGACGTGCGCCGCACCAACACGCTCACACTTACTATTGACCGCACGGGCACGACTGAATATGTAGAGGTTCTTGACATTGTACCGCCCGTTCCCGGCGAGGCAAAAGTGGTTCCCTCCGAAGCGGCGCAGGCTGCCAACGCCAAACGTATTGCCTACGAAGACTCGCTGCGCGGGGCATACGTGGCCACCTTTATGTGCAACCGGCCACGTGAGACCTGGCAGGTGAAACCTAACGCCAACCTTACGGAAGAACAACTCTCTGACTTGATAACACGCAGTGAGGGCAACTATGCCGAAATCGTGAAGTTTATAGACAACCATACCGAGACAGAGGCAGGAATTTATCTGTATGACTATCTTAACTCATACAGTGACAAAGACTTGCGTGACATTACCGCTGATGTGCTGGAGCATCACCTCACACGCCAGCCTGACGGAATGGAGGTGGAAGTGTATAAAAAAGGAATAATGCCCGCCCGCATCTCCAACGAACTGGTTCGTCCGTGGCGCACCCTCAAGCCTTATCAGGCTCCTGAAGTTGATAATGTTGGCAACTATTTCAATTGCCCAATCTCGCCCGAGGGCGTGCAGGCACTCCGCCATTCGGATGCCCATAGCCGCGACATCTATTATGTGGCCGCCTGCCGCGCCAACAACATTCCCGCCTACCTCGACAATGCCACCAACACCATATACCGTTGGCAAAACGGCACTTGGCAAAAAGTCACGCTCGACCCCAATAGCTCCAATGCAGACAATACTGCCGTGCTGACTTTGACCTACAGCGGCACAGACCCCAAAGTTCCCGTCTATTATCCTCATTTCACCCTACAGAAATTCGTGGATGGCGACTTTGTAACGTTCGACTTTGAGGGCGACGCGCGAATGGCAACATTCCCGGCCACGTTAGAGATTGAACCCGGATACTATTGCCTCAGCACCGGGAACCGCAACTCATCGGGCGAAGTGTGCAGCCGTATGGAGTTTTTTACATTAGAAGCCGGACAGCATATCGAGAAAGAGATTATGCTGCTGCCTTTCCCTGAAAATCAAAACGGCGAGACCAATGCCGAAATCTCCAGTGCTTTGACGATAAACGGGACAACGCTGGGGCAATATGCCGGCGGCACGGGAACTATACTTGCCTTTATGGGCACGCACCGCGAGCCAGCCAAACATCTGGTGAAAGAGATGTTACAGCACGAAATGGAATTTACGAAATGGGGCGGCAGGATATATGTAACCACCTCTGACCCCAAAAACAAAGACCTCCAGATTGTACACAACGCCGACATCGTATCGGTGTCAGCCGGCACAAAGGGCAATTTGGAAAAAGCCGTGGCTGAAGCCTTGAACTTGAAAAAGTACGAGTATCCCCTCGTGGCCGTAGTGGACAAGAACGGCCACATCCTGTTTTACAGCACCGGCTACAAAATAGGACTGGCAGAACTGCTTTTGAAATATTGCAAATGAAAAAGTTTGACATATGGCAGAAATGTATAATTGAGGATGCCGCAAATAAAAGCCTCCCATACTTTTTTTTAAGATTATTGCCTATGAACATCAATAGAAACCTTATACACTTCTGGGCACTCTGCCTCTTTTCTACCTTACTGACAGGGTGTATTACAGATGTGGACATCGATAAACAACTTGACGGGGAAGAAAAACTGGTATTGTACTGCAGAATCTGTCCGCAGATTGATACCACCAGCGTGTATCTTACCCACACAACGATGCTCTTCGAAACCTATAACAATGAGGTGTCTGACCCTGTAACCGGGGCTGTTGTCGAATTGTCATCCGACAAAGTGAACTGGATTCGCACGCACTATGATACCGTGCAACAACGTTATGTGCTCCCGCAAAGCGAGTTGCGAATAGAAAGCGGCATCACTTACTACATTCGGGCCTCCCATCCAGACTTTGAAGAAATATCGGCAGAATGTACGGTTCCTTTTGTTCGTGATATAGACTTACAGTTTGTTAACGAACAGGCCATCAATGATACGCACTACGGCGAAACGCTCAATTTCAGTCATCTGGACCAGTATTTGCAATGGCACGACTTTCCGGGTGAGGAAAACTTTTATATGTTCTTTAAAGGGATGCCAGACACTGAATTATATTCAATATGGCCGTTCGGATTTATTTATCTCACAGACAACAAAGATTATACCTACATATTTTCAGACGAAGGCCGCGACGGACAAACCATCAAATGTTTCTATAAACTGAATTATGGCGATGAAGAGAATTTAGATGATGAAAAAATCGGCATTATATTTCTTGACCAGAATTGCTACCGATATGAAAAAAGCACTATCGAAAATGATAACTCGATGAGTTTCTTTATGTTAGAACCACTTCACTTCTACAACAACATTGAAAACGGATACGGATTGTTCGGAGCTTGTGCTATAAAGACAGAATAGTGATTACAAATTGGTGAATCTATCGCTGCAGTAATCACACCTTATGCATTGTTTAGCATATTTTTGTCGCAATCTTTGCTATTTCGGACAAAAAAGGCGGCATTGACTATATAAAAGTTTCAAAATAATCATTCATCAAACAACATAATATGACAGAAATCATATCGCAAAAAGAATCCAAAAGTCTGAAAATCGACCTATAAT
>CAVIPZ010000027.1:0-919 GCA_963644715.1 bacterium
GTCGGTACACAACACCCGCAACAGCAAATTCTCGTACGGGCTCAATTTCCATCATTTCTCCTCGTGGGCAGAACCGGTCGGAAAGGTACAGAAACAATACGCTTACGCCCCGACAAGCGACACCCGCACCCATCTTTTCTTGAACAGATACTTCAAAAACTATACTTTCTACTCTGCTGTCGGCTATAACCACGAATTGGCAAATCTCTACGGCTACAACAAAAACTGGGGCATCGATTCTTCGTATTACGAGAAAAGCTACCGCGACAGCATCCGAAACAGCTTCCACCATGTTCACTTCAATGCCGGCATCCGCTCTAACTACACGGTTGAAGACAAACGGGTGAAAGAGGATGTTCGGCTGCACTACGACTTTATCCATACCCGCCACAAGGACATGGAACACACGGCAGGGGTGAACGCGTTTGTAGCATACGACACCCGCTTTCTGAAAATATCAGGATACCAGCATTACCAGTTGGATTTCAATTTTGACTATCACAACAACACATGGGGCGACTCTACCGTCATCGGTACAGAGGTCAACAATCCCCGTACTGTCAGAAGAACCGACAATTCTTTCAAGATGGAGTTTCGCCCTACGATGAATTTCACCATAAAAGAGTACCACATTCTGGCCGGTGTCGGCATTCCCGTCATTGTGGCAAACGGAAAAGCCCAATGTCCGGTATATCCCATAGCCGAACTCCAACTGGGGCTTGTGCGCGGACTTTTGAGCCTGTATGCCGGCGTAGATGGCAAATCAGAATACAATTCCTTGCAAAATCTTCTTTACGAGAACCCTTACGTAAAGCCGAACCTCGACAGCCTGCGTTTTTCAAAAACACAAGTGAGCATATACGGCGGCATCAAGGGCAACATCGTCAAGAAACTGAATTACCACATCTCTGCCCGTTAT
>CAVIPZ010000027.1:956-13486 GCA_963644715.1 bacterium
TTATTCGTATGTGCGCGACCTTCCTTTCTTTGTGCTTGACACCAACAGTCTGCTTAAAAACCAGTTTGATGTCACCTACGCTGAAAAGGCAAGCGTGCTGAATGTTTGCGCCAACTTGAGTTGGGAGACCGTTGATCACCTGCTTCTGAACCTCAATGCGGGCTACAATGGCTATTATTTCAGCAACGGTACGGAGCACCCCGAACATGCGTGGTACAAACCCTCGTGGACCATTGGTTTCGACGGCCGCTACATTCTCAATCATAAGTTCGTGTTCGATTTGAACGCTCAAGTGGGCTTTGGCCGGTGGGCGCTTGTGCCGCAGACCGCCACCGACGAGAACGGGAACACCTTCATAGCCTCGTATCGTGCCGAGAACGACCTTAAGAAAAACGAAGACGGCATCAGAGAAGTGAAGCCGACACTCAACTTCGGCATCGGTTTTGAATACCTCATAACCAAACAGTTCACTGCCTGGGCCGCCATCAACAATATAGGTTGCCAATATGCCTCCAAGTATTACGCTTTCAATAATTTCGGCATTAACGTAATGGCCGGCATTTCCTACTCTTTCGGCAATGAACCGTTGAAAAAGACAAAGAAAAAGAGATAACCGCGACAAAGCATCAAAATCAACAATTAAACAATGATATGAAAAAAGCATTTTTACTCTCTGTATTGTGCTGCCTTATGGCCGTAGGATCGGCACTGGCATGCACTAATTTCATCGTCACGAAAGGAGCCAGCAAAGACGGCTCTTGCTTCCTGACTTACGCCGCCGACTCGCACACCCTGTACGGCGAACTCTATTACCGTCCTGCCAAGGACTATCCTGCCGGAACCATGATGGACATTGTGGAATGGGATACAGGAAAACTGCTGGGACAAATTCCGCAAGTGGCTCACACTTACTCTGTTGTAGGCAACATGAACGAATGGCAGTTAGCCATTGGCGAGACCACCTACGGCGGCATTGAGGAATTGATGCACGGACAGGGTCTCATCGACTATGGTTCCCTGATTTACATTACGCTGCAGCGTGCCAAGAACGCCCGTGAAGCCATCAAGGTGATGGCAGAACTGCTTGACACTTACGGCTATGCCAGCGAGGGAGAGTCATTTTCCATTGTTGACCCTAACGAGGCTTGGGTTATGGACCTCATCGGCAAAGGCGAGAAGATGGTTGATGCCAAAGGCAAAGTAGTGAAAGGCTGGAGCAACGGCGCCGTGTGGGTAGCCCGCCGCATCCCCGACGGCTATGTCAGCGGACACGCCAACCAGTCGCGCATCACGACGTTTCCGCTGCGTGACGGCAAGACTTCCATCACCAGCAAGGAACTCAACAAGATCTTCTTGCCTACAGTAGAAACCGTCTATGCCTACGATGTTGTCTCGTTTGCCAAACTGAAAGGACTTTATCCGAAAGACGCGCCTGATGCCAAATTCAGCTTCTGCGATGCCTACAATCCCATCACTTTCGGCGGCGCCCGTGGCTGCGAAGCTCGCGTGTGGGCTTTCTTCAACCGCTGCAATCATGCCGAAATGGCACAATATGAAGACTATGCACGTGGCGACAACCTCTCACACCGCTTCCCGTTGTGGGTGAAACCTACCGACAAGAACAAGATTGACGCACGCTTTATGATGGCCGCTATGCGTGACCATTACGAAGGAACTACTATGGACATGACCAACGACCTCGGTGCAGGCCCGTTCAAATGCCCCTACCGTTGGCGTCCGATGAACTGGGACCTGAACGGCAAAGAGTATCTGCACGAAAGGGCTACCGCCACACAACAGACAGGTTTCTCCTTTGTGGCCCAATGCCGCAGCTGGCTGCCCGACTGGTTTGGCGGCATCTTCTGGTTTGGCGTTGATGATGCAGCATCCTCGTGCTATGTGCCGATGTTCTGCGGCATTGACCGGATTCCGATGGAATTTGCCGAGGGCAACGGCTCTATGACGGAATATTCCAACACCGCCGCTTTCTGGACTTTCACCAAAGTCAGCAACTTCGTCTATTCCCGTTATTGCGATATGATTAAACATGTGAACGAAAGACAGGCATACTGGGAGACCAAATTCCTGAAAGACATCGATGATATGACAGACCAGATGAAGACGCTCTGCAACAGCAATCCCGACAAGGCGCGCCAAGACCTCAACGCTTACTCGGCTCAGGCTTCGCGCAATGTCTGCAAAGACTGGAACGACCTCTTCATTTACCTTTTAGTAAAATATAACGACGGCAATGTCAAGAAGGAAGAAAACGGCAAATTCAAAGTTACGGGCACAACGGTTCCGCAGTGCGAATTTCCGGACCAGCCGCGTTACCGCGATGAGTGGTACAAAATGATCGTCAACGATTGCGGCAGCAACATCGAATCAAAGTGACAAATCCCCTTTGATTGACGCGATTCAGAAAACAGGGAGGGCTGACTACTGGTAGTCAGCCCTCCCTGTTTCGTTTGTTTTGGGGGTGTCTGATAACAATAACCGACAATGAAGTTTGGTCGTTATTCTGCTTTTGAAAGCATCTCGTCGATGGCGTGAGCGGCTTTTTTGCCTGCCCCCATAGCCAAGATGACGGTTGCGGCGCCGCTGACGGCATCGCCGCCGGCAAAAACTCCCTTGCGTGAGGTTTGCCCGTTCTCATCCGTCGTGATGCAGCCTTTGCGGTCGGTGTCAAGATGCGGAGTAGTGCTTCGTATCAGCGGATTGGGCGATGTGCCCAGTGCCATGATGACCATATCGGCATCTATCACAAATTCGGAACCCTCTACGGCCACTGGACTTCTTCGGCCCGAGGCATCGGGCTCGCCAAGTTCCATCCTGACACATTCAAGGCCTTTGACCCATCCGTTTTCATCAGCAAGCACCCTGACAGGGTTGCACAACAGATTGAAGACGATGCCTTCCTCCTTGGCGTGATGGACCTCTTCGGCTCTTGCCGGCAGTTCCTTTTCGGAACGCCGATAGACAATGTGAACATCTGCGCCGAGCCGCAATGCGGTACGGGCCGCATCCATTGCCACATTGCCGCCGCCAACTACAGCCACACGTTTGCCCACATAGTTAGGCGTGTCGTAACCGTCTTTGTAGGAGAAGAGCAGATTGTTGCGGGTCAAAAACTCGTTGGCGGAAACTACACCGCAACTGTTCTCTCCCGGAATGTTCATAAAGCGCGGGAATCCGGCTCCTGTGCCAATGAAAACCGCATCATAACCCTCCTTGTCGAGCAGATCATCGATAGACATCGTGCGGCCAACTACCACATCTTTCTCAAAATGCGCGCCTAAACGCTGCACACTCTCTACCTCTTTCTTTACTACCGTGTCTTTTGGAAGCCTGAAAGAAGGAATGCCATAAACCAACACGCCCCCAAACTCATGGAGGGCTTCAAAAACCGTCACATCGTAGCCTTTGGCCAGCAAATCCTTGGCACAGGTCAGACCTGACGGGCCGCTGCCGATGATAGCCACCTTGCGTCCGTTCTTGGCCACCTTATGTTCAAAGGTAACGTTATGCTCGATAGCCCAGTCGCCTACAAAGCGTTCCAATTTGCCGATGGCCACAGGTTCAAACTTCTTGCCCATCACGCAACTGCCTTCGCACTGCGACTCTTGCGGACACACACGACCGCATACTGCGGGCAGGGCAGAATCCAGACTTATTACATGGGCGGCTTCTTTAAAGTTGCCCTGCTTGATTTCACGAATAAAAGCTGGAATTTTGACATTCACCGGGCAACTCTTTACACATTGCGGGTCTTTACACGACAAGCAACGTTGAGCCTCTCTCATGGCTTCTTCGGCATTGTAGCCCAAGCATACCTCTTCAAAATTCTTGGCTCTGACTTCCGGTTTCTGTTCCAACACAGGCACTCTATGATGCTTGTCGAACGTCTCCTCGCTGATGCCGCCGATAAAGCATTGGTGTCCCTCGGCTTTCTCAGCCTGCTCGAGTTGTTTGCGGGTCTCCACATGCTGGTACATAGCCTGCCGTTTCATAGCCTCGTCAAAGTCAATGTCGGTACCGAGAAATTCGGGGCCATCCACGCAGGTGAACTTCGTCTTGCCTGCCACAGACACGCGGCAAGCGCCGCACATGCCAGTGCCATCTACCATAATAGAGTTAAGGGAGACGATGCACTTAATGCCAAGCTCTGTGGCAGTGAGGGTTGCAAATTTCATCATAATCATAGGACCGATAGCCACCACGGTATCATAATGATGACCTTGGGCTACAAGGTCGCGCAGCACATCTGTAACCACGCCTTTGCGCCCTACTGAACCGTCATCGCTGGTGATATAAAGATTGCTGACGCTTCGGAGTTCTTTTTCAAAGATGAGCAGTTCTTTGGTGCGTGCTCCTATGATGCAGTCGGCGGTGATGCCGTGTTCGTGCAGCCATTTCACTTGCGGATAGATTGGGGCAATGCCCACACCGCCGCCAAGGAAGACCACATGGTGCTGACGCAATTCTTCATCTTGCATCTTCACCAGTTCTGAGGGATTGCCCAAAGGACCTGCCACATCGCAGAAAGAGTCGCCCGTATTGAACTGGGCTATTTTGCGGGTAGAATCTCCAATAGCCTTGAAGACAATCGTTACAGTACCTTTTTCTCTGTCGTAATCGGCAATAGTCAGCGGAATGCGTTCGGCATTTGGGGTTGACTTGACAATCAGGAACTGCCCCGGCAGGGCGGATTGGGCCAGACGGGATGCCGTGATATCCATCTGATAGGTATCACCTTTGAATTCAATTTTCTTTACAACAGTAAACATAGCATTTGCTTTTTGTCGATTTATAATCGTTGTTTTTGTCATTTACAACTGTGACAAGGCATTTCGGATATTTTTTTGAGTGTTTTCTATAGAGTCTGATGCGTCAACAGGCACCAGTCGTCCGTCAGCCTTATAGTAATCGATGACGTTTTTGCTTTTTGTTTCGTATTCGATGAGGCGGTGCAGAATAGTCGCCTCGTTGTCATCGGAGCGGTGCGAAATTAACGAACGCTGCTCCAGCCGGAGGATGAGTTCCTCGCGCGGCACCTCAATTGAGAGCACACAACGGATATGCTGCCCCGTGCGCTTCATCATTTCATCGAGAGCTTTGGCTTGCGCCACCGTTCTTGGGAACCCGTCGAGAATGCAGTTGCGGTCAGTGCCGGTAATGGCTTTCTCTACCATTTCAATCACGATTTCATCGGCCACCAGATTTCCTTGGTCCAGTTCTTTCTGTACGAACTTTCCAAGCGGAGTCTGTTCTGCCACCTCCATGCGCAACAGGTCTCCTGTGGAAAGATGCACCATACCGTATCTTTTGGCCATCAGGTCGGCGTGGGTTCCCTTGCCGGCGCCGGGTGCTCCGAAAATAATTATATGTTGTTGATTGTTCTGGTTTTTCATTGTTATTCTTGTTTTTTGTCATTGTCCTTGTTCAGGTCATACAGCCTTACAGAATTGTAGATAGTGCGCTCTTTGGCCTCGTTGCCGTATTTTTCCACATCCACCACATTTCTGGGACTATGGGTTATGCAAAGCGGTCCGTTTAGGCAGCCGCCGTCGCACGCCATCCCCTCAAAGAAATTCTCGGCGGCCTTGCCAACCTTGAGTTTGAGGAGGTTGAGCTTACACTCTTCAATGCCGTTCATCACAACAGGCTTCAAGCCCTCAATGCCCATATCCTTGGCCACATCCGTCACGCCTTGCGTAATGCCGCCTGACTTGGCAAAGATACGGCCGTAGAAAGAGGCGTTGTTGAGTTCTGTGTCTTCCTGTACGGTCGTGTCGATGCCGCGGGCGTCCATAAAGGCTTGCAACTCTTCAAAAGACATCACGCTGTCCACCATGCCGTCGGTCTTCGGAAGCCGGTATTCCATTTTCTTGGAACTGCAGGGGCCGATGAATACGACTTTTGCGGTAGGGTCAGAGCGTTTGATGAGCCGGGCAGTCTGAACCATAGGCGAAACCGACGAGGAAACATATTGTTTCAGGGTCGGGAAGTTCTTTTCTATAAAAGCCACAAACGAGGGGCAACACGAGGTGGTAAGCATCTTCTTTTCGCTCCACTCTTTAACTTCGTGATACAGGGTAATGTCGGCGCCAAGGGCAGCCTCTACCACCTGATGGAAACCTAATTTCTGGATGGCGGTAACCACCTGTGTCACTCTGCCGAAACGGCATTGGCTCACGATAGCCGGAGCAATGACGGCATAGACTCTGTATTTGGTGTTGTTCTCTGACTTTTTCAGAATATCCACAATGTCGAGCACGAGCGACTTGTCTGAAATAGCGCCGAACGGGCATTTGTAAACACAAGCGCCGCATGAAATGCACTTGCTGTTGTCGATTTTTGCCTTGCGGTTCTCGTCCATAGAGATGGCCTTCACCTTACAGCTGACCATACAGGGACGGTGCTGGAGGATGATAGCAGTATAGGGGCAGGCTTTGGTACATTTGCCGCACTCAATGCACTTATCCTTATCTACCACGGCCTTATGGTTAACAATGGTAATGGCGCCTTTGGGACAAACCTCTTTGCAGTTGTGTATCAGACATCCGCGGCACGCCGGGGTCACATAAATACCGTCGATGGGACATTCATCGCAAGCGCTGTCAATGACCTCTATGACATTGGGGTTCTCCTTGTTGCCACCCATAGCCACTTGAATGCGGTCTTGGATGATGGCGCGCTCTTTGTAGATGCAGCAACGGGTTTCGGGCTTCGGTCCCGGACTAATCAGCTTCGGTATCTCCATATAGGCGTTCTCGAGTCCTCCCTCGTATGCTCTTCTGATAACCTCTTTGAGCACTCTGTATTTGACGAGTTGAACGTTAGTGTCAAAAATTCTTGTTGTGTTGTCCATTATTTTTTTTGAAGATTAAAAAAACAAATCAATCATAATTCAGTTCTACCACTTTGCCTATGATTTGGAGGTTATGGGCAAGTTTTTCCACAAGTTTCAGTTTCATTGTGGTGTCGATAGGAAGGCCTTGGTGCGCGGCGTTGACGCTCTGCCCAACAAAGAACGTGATATGGGTGCCTTTCTCAAAAAGCAGTTCTGCCAGCAGGGAGGCACCGTCTTTTTTTGTAAACACTTTGGGCGTAAGGTCTTGTATAGAGAGGTATTTTCCCGAGAGTTCAAGCAGCCGGCGGAGGGTGAGCACGCCTTCTGTGGTCAAGTCAACGCCCTTGATATAGCCGATGGGCGGCACATCTTTGTCGGGGAAATCGAAGCTTGTTTTGAGTTCCGTTTTCAGATGGCGTGCTACAATTTGCGAACTGGTGCCGCCGCACACAATCTTCAGGGAGTCGCCCTCCATAAAACGGCTGACATAAAAGTCGTCTTTTTCTTTATCTACAGGAGGACCTACCATAATATGCACGTCTTGCCGTTTCCTGATCTTGACGGCGGCCACTGTTGTGTCGTCGCCGGGCTTGTCGAGGTAAAGGTCGTTGCAAGCGGAGGCGAGCAGACAAGCTACCGCCCGCGCCGACATGTCAGGGGTTACATTCGTGTCGAGGTGTTCCATAATCTGGGGGCGTTCCCAGCCGAAATTGAGAATCATGCCGACACCGGCGTGTATAGTTCCGTCAGACATGACAATGACGATGTCGTTCTCTTCGAGTTCCAGTTCAGAACGGAACACTTGCTTGCCGCAGATGGAAAGTTCGGTGCGTTCAAAGTCGCAGCACTTGCCATTGTGGTAATAGATGGCTTGCGGGTTGTCGAACTCAAACAGGAAACCTTTTCCTTCTGTATTGACATGGATGACAGAAAAGGTGGAGTAAGCCACGCCGCGTTCCTTGCACACAGGGAGAGTTTGTATAATCGTCTCCACACATTCGTACATATCGATGTCGTTGGAGGCCATTGTACACAGAATCTTGGACGTGAGGGTAGAAAGGATGTTCGCCTTCACGCCGCTGCCAAGCCCGTCGGCCAGCACCAACGTGGTATAGTCGCCGTTCACGCTGCGGGCCACATTGTCGCCGCACAGTTCCTCCCCGTAATGGTTCAGCGAGGTACAGCCATATTCAAGACAAAGTTCCATTATTGCACTGGTTTTTCGTCGGTTAACGTTTTTTTCAGTTTCAGCAATGCCACTTTCGTCTCGGCGGTAGTTTCACCCAAGAGGGAGGCTATTTCCTGTGCCACTCGCATCTGTTTTTTGATGACTTCGTCCGTTGTGGACAAGGTTTCCATCTTCACTTTCTTGATCTGGTCCTCGTAGTTGACATCTTCGGTGATGTCTTTCATAATGCCGAACAGCACATTTTGCCCGGGCAGGTAGTTGATGGAAAGGTTGACATACTTGCCGGAAGAGTGGACATACATCTGTTCGCAGTCAATGTGGCACTTCTTGTTGTAGGCGTTGCAGAAATCCAGCGGATTGAAGAAGTCGATGGCGGGGCGTCCTTTGGCATTAGGGTCATCAATGCCGAGCAGTTCGCGTCCTTTGCTGTTCAGATCTACAATGTTCATGTCAGAGTCGAGCACAATGATGCCTTCGGGGCTGTTTTGGATAATCTCATAAGAGAGTGACTCGGCACGTTGGCGCATATAGGGGAGGCAGATTTCGATGTCGGCGTAGCCGTTATAGACAGCCCAGGCCTTTTCGCGGCAGGTGGCATAGCCGCACGCTCCGCAATTGAGTTCATCTTCGGGGGTCATCTTGCCCGTCTTGTGGAGAATGGCTTCTATGTCGCGTTCGCTTGCGGGCAGGCTGTGGCTGCGTATGCGCTGGTGAGCGGCGGCAAGGCTTACCTCAGGCAACACAGCCGGGGCTGCGTAACTGTTTTTCTCGCGTTCTCTCTTCACATACTCTCTGATTTCGGCAGTGGCTCTCACGCCGCCGCCCTCTTTTGCCAGGGAACAGGGACCGCTCACACAGCCGTCAACACAAAGGTTGATTTCAAGAAACACGTGCGACAGGTACTCGATGTTGCTCAAAGCCTCTACGCATTTTTTGGGTCCGTCGATGGCAATGTATTCATAGCCAGCCGGGAGTTCCTTGAAAGAGTTTATAATCCCCTGGTTGATAGGATATTCTTTTGCGGCATTAGGAGCTTCGTCTTTCTTTCCGCCGATGGCAACGTGGGTGATCTCATCCAGTTTGATGCTCTTTTCCGCAAACAGCAATTCCAAGTCCTCAAAAGTGAGCACATTCTCGATGATTTCGCTCTCTTCAGCCTCGCGTTTTTTTGCAATGCAAGGTCCGATGAAGACAACCTTGGCTTCAGGATGCTGTTTTTTGAGGAGTTTGGCATGCGCTACCATAGGAGAATCTACCGGAGCAAGGTATTTGAGCGCCTTGGGATAGTATTCTTGGATCATCCGGCAGGTGGCTGGGCAGGCGGAAGTGATAAAATTCTCAAATTCGCCGCTTTTCAGCAGTTTTGCATACTCTTCGGTCACAAGTTGGGCACCCACGGCGGTTTCTTCGGCATCAAAGAATCCGACTTTGGCTAACGCCAGTTTCATGACTGAAAAGTCTTTGAGTCCAAAACTGGAAATGTAAGAAGGCGCCACGCTGGCAATCACCTTGTCAGAGCCGTCGAGCAGCGACTTGACATTGTCGAGTTCGCTGTGTACAACTTTTGCATTCTGCGGGCAAATCAGTGTACAGTGACCGCACAAGATGCAGCGGTCTTCGATAATTTCAGCCTGATGCCCTTTGAAACGGATGGCTTTGACGGGGCACTCCCGCAAGCACCGGTAGCAATCCTTGCATCGGGCGTTTCGCAACTCCAAAAAATGTGTCATAAAACGGTTCCGTTAGAGGTTAAGCATTGGGTAGATTTGTTTTGCAAAGAGTTCTTCCGCGTTGTCCTTGTTTACATTGTGTAATAATAATTCGTCTGTGCCCAGTTTCTCTACGGTCGGCTTGTCCCAGCCGTCAGCTTTTACGGTCACGCCCGTGGCGCAATGTCCGAGGCAGAAACTTGCCTGCAATTCGACAAGGTCTTCTACATCGTATTTTTTTATGATTTCCTTGAAGACTTCAATGACTTCGTAAGAGCCTTTTAGGTGGCAGGAACTGCCTACGCAAACTTTAATATTCATAGATTGTTGCTGATGTTATGTTGTTGTTGATTTGTTTCGATTATATCAAAAAGGTCAATGGCCGCAGGCTGTAGTCATTATGAGCAATGTGAGAAAACAAGTTGTAAACAGGGGTTGCCCGCAGCCATTGACGCTAATTGTCAAATAATATCTTAGAAAGTAACTTCGGCATCATAGTAGCAGCATTTCAGCAGCTCTTCCATCTCATGTTGAGACGGTATTCTGGGGTTAGATCCCGTACAAGCGTCAGCAATGGCGTTTTTGGCTATTTCGGGGAGTCTTTCCAGAAAGACTTTTTCGGGCACGAAGCCTTGCTCGCATGGATAGGAGTCGGCGCCATAGTGTTGGATGCAGTGCGGGATGTTGAGTTCGTCGTTCATCTTGCGGAGTGCAGCGATGAGCAGGCGAACTTTTTCCTCGTCGGTGGTGCCGCCGAGTTTCATTTCGTCGGCTATGATGCCGTAGCGTTTCAGTGCGGCAGGATCTTTGGCATTGAATGCGATTACCTTAGGCAGATACATGGCATTGGCTGCGCCGTGGATGATGTGTGCGCCATAGTCGGCAAAAGCAGCGCCGGTTTTATGCGCCATAGAGTGTACGATGCCAAGCAGCGCGTTGGAGAAAGCCATACCGGCCAAGCATTGTGCGTTGTGCATTTCGTTGCGTGCCTCTGTGTCGCCTTTGTAGGAGTTGATGAGGTCACGCTGTATCATCTTGATGGCGTAGAGTGCCAAGGGGTCGGTATAGTCGCAGTTGGCGGTAGAAACGTAAGCCTCGATGGCATGTGTCATGGCATCCATACCCGTGTGTGCGACCAGCTTTTTGGGCATCGTCTGGGCCAATGCCGGATCCACGATGGCCACGTCGGGCGTGATCTCAAAGTCGGCAATCGGGAATTTGATGCCTTTCTCATAGTCGGTGATGATGGAGAAAGCGGTCACCTCGGTGGCAGTGCCTGACGTGGAAGAGACGGCGCAGAACTTGGCTTTGGTTCTCAGTTTCGGCAGTCCGAACACCTTGCACATATCTTCAAAGGTAGTGTCAGGATATTCGTATTTTATCCACATAGCCTTGGCCGCATCGATGGGGGAACCGCCGCCGATAGCCACAATCCAGTCGGGCTGGAACTCCTGCATTACGGCAGCGCCTTTCATGACGGTTTGAACAGAAGGATCAGGCTCAATGCCTTCGATGAGTCTGACTTCCATGCCGGCTTCCTGAAGGTAGGAGACGGCTTTGTCAAGAAATCCGAAACGTTTCATGCTTCCGCCGCCCACGCAGACCACGGCACGCTTTCCAGTAAAGGTTTTCAGCGCTTCAAGCGCGTTTTCACCATGATACAAATCTCTTGGTAATGTGAATCTTTTCATTTTTCCTGTTATTTAATGGTTTATTAAATAGTGTCCAGTTTTGCTGTTATTCTGTTTTTTTCAGTTTTTGGCTCAGTTTGTGTGAAAGCAGCGAAAGCGAGGCGGCAAGGTTCTCGTTCTTTACCAGGATGTCGGGAGAGACATCCAGTGTGGCAGGGGCAAAATTCCAGATGGCCTGGATGCCGGCACGCACCAATTGGTCGCACACCATCTGCGCCTGGTCTTGAGGCACCGCAATAATCGCTATCCTGATTTTCATACGCCGCACAAGGTTTGCCATCTTCTCCATTGGCAGGATGGGTTTGCCGTTGACCTTGATGCCGTTGAGGTTCTCGTCGTTATCGAATCCGGCTATGATGGAAAGCCCGAAATTCTGGAAGCCGCCATAGGAAAGAAGCGTACGTCCAAGGCTGCCCACCCCGACCAGTATGGCCTCTTCTACGTTGCGGTATCCCAAAAAGTTTCCGATGTCCTCATAGAGCCGCTCCACCTTGAACCCGACCCGCGGCGTGCCGGCCTCACTGCTGACACTCGACAGGTCTTTGCGCACCAATACTTGGTTGAGGTTCAGCTTTTTGGCAATGACTGATGCCGACACGTTAGTTTCCCCGTCGTGCCGCATTTTGCTCAAAATGCTGTAATACAATGGAAGCCGGATCAATGTCGATTTCATTACTGCCAGTGATTTGTCTTTCCGTGCTTTCATTCGGTATTTTTTTATCTATTTAAATCGCGGCAAAATTATCATTATTTTGTCTTTGTCGCACTGACAAGAATTTTTTTTATTTGTTTTTTTAATTCATTGCGTATCAATTGCATATATTTGAAAATATCATTTTAAAAGAATGAAAAACATAGATCTTGACCTGTCGGAAAGAAGAAAAAAAGAAGATTATGACGAAAACGTATCGATATTTTTCAAGGCGGCGATCTTTTTTCCAGAGATGATTCTGTGATACTATTTTTCCTACCTTTGCCGCGGCGTTCAAAATCTAAAAGATTTTTCAACGGCTTAATTCACAAATTGATACTAATATTTTAAATAACAAAAAAACTGCACTATTATATGGAAAGACTTTCAAAGAGAG
>CAVIPZ010000028.1:0-13472 GCA_963644715.1 bacterium
ATACATAGTGATAAAACTTTAAGGGCTAATAAATATGCTGCAAATGTAACATAAATTATCCGAAAAGAACAAGACAAAAGATTTTTTTGTTTTTTTAACAAACGACTGAATCATTTGGACACACACCTTGCCTTTTTGGGTTACTTTCGCACAAACATAACGCAAATACAACTTATCCGCAAGTTTTCCTGAATTTAATTATAGATTCTTAAAAAGTCAGTCTCTGTTTGAAAAAAATACAGAAAAAACAAGGAAAACGAGTTGAGGCGATAGCCTTGGCTTGTAGGTCCTGTTGTGCAGATGCGTTCAACCGACAAACTCAGTTGCTTCCGTTCTGTTCCAATGCGTTTCGGTAATCCTCCTCGTCAATATTGTACTGCAAAGTATAATTCCCAAGTTTGTATTCACCTTTACTGTTCTTTTGTGGAGTCTTTACTATCGTCCAATAATCAGCGAGTTGCGGGGTCTTACTGTTGCCGGCATCTCCATAAACAGTGTAAGTGATGCGGGAACTGTCGCCGAACATAAAAAAATATCTGTTATAATCCTCGTAATTCCATTTCGGACAAAAAAGAGACCACTGAATGTCGGTACCATTAAGAAACGGGAACTGTCCAACCGTCTCCCTTTTGCCGCCGAGTATTTTCTCATTCGGCTGGATGGTATCAATAACGAAATAAATCAGATTTCCGACAGTATCTTGTTTGCAAACGCCAAACATCACAGGCTCGTCCATACTGTTTTGCAAATAGTAATCGACATTATATTCTCTTGGGTCGCAATGTTTGCAGATGCACCCCGAAAAGAGGCTTGCCAGCAACAAAAAGAAAAGCGGAGCGATAAAAATCTTCTTCATAATTGTGATTTTTTAAGGGTTAATAAACACGCCGCAAATATAGCATAAAATGCTTACTTTTGCCGCCTTAACCTACGCTATGCAAATACGTTTGTCCTGTTTTACCATAATTGTCGTCCTTGCGCTAATGTCAATGCCAAACCGCAGCCTCTCGCAAAACGCCCCTGTGTCGCCATTTGCTTTCGGCCTGGCCGGGGCTTCCACTGACAGTGCCCGGTACGAAACGCTCTACCGCACCCATGTAGCGGCCATTGCGGCGGGCGTTCCCGTAGATTACAGCGGCATCGACTCCCTGTCCATCGAGGTTCCTTCATCCGCAAAGAGCATCCCGCTGACACAAAACACCGACTTCGGCGGTCTGCGGCTTCACGTCCTCAACCGATCCAAACACTGCTACCTGTTTGAACGCGTAAATGTTGCAGATTCCATTCAAGTAACAAAAGCCCAGATTGACAGCGGCAACTTCCGCATTGTGCCGGAACTGTCCGCCGGCCTTCACCAACTGATTATTCAAGACACGACCCCATGGGTCGAAAAGAGGCTTGGCTACCGCTACGGGGCCGTGCGCAAAGACATCCTTCTTGTAAAAGAGGGCATTGCACAAAACAGTCCCGTATCACCTTATAACAACGGGCAGTCGTATCCCCGTTGCACCTATAGCGCGGTCAGCGAAGATCCTACGTCCATCAGCAACCTGACCGTCATCCGCGACGACTCGTGTACATTTAAAACCTATTGCTTCAAGCTGGATCATCTGAACAACCTGCAAATCAGCAATGTTACCATCCTCACCCCCGAAAGCAACCTGGTTGCCGACGAAGCAATATCCATCAGCAACTGCACCAACGTAACCCTGACTGACGTAACGATACGAGGCTCTTACTCGCGCACCAACTACTACGGTTACGGCATCCTGATGAACAACGTCTGGAACAGTCGCTTCATTCGTTTTACGGGTCATGCCAACTGGGGCATCTTCGGCACCAACAACCTCAACACGGTAGATTTGCAGAACTGCGACCTCAACCGATTTGACATCCACTGCTACGGGCGCGATGTCGCGTTCAGCAACTGCACCTTTTCAGAACTTTACAACCAATTCTCGTCCGTCTTCGGGAAAGTTGCGTTTCACAAATGCCGTTTTACCAACTTTGTTCCCATTCTGATAGAGCCATCCTACAACGCCTACACGGGATTTGAGGTGCTCTTTGAAAACTGTGTCTTTGATGCCGCCTTGGGGCGCAACTACCTGATCCAAGCCGGTCAGTTCACCGACGGTCCCAACAGCCGTCCCGAACTTTCTGAAAAATGCTGGCCCAATGTCACCATCAAAAACCTCACCGTCAACGTGCCGGACAATGTTCGCCAAATTATCCTCTTCAAGCCCAGAAAAAGCGTCCCGGCGCAGCAGGAAATCGGTTACTTGTCTAAAATATCCGTCAACGGCGTTAAATTCAACCCCAACACCGAGGGACACGCTGCCAGCCTTTGCCTTTGCAGCGAGAAAGTGCAACTGGCAAACAGGCTTTCGTGCAACATCAGCAGCCTGAACATTCTGCCTGTTCCCGACAGCAAAATCACCCAAGCGACAAAGAAAAACAGTTATCCCGCAAGTTTGCAGATCAACCTCAAGGGCAAATCAGACAAAGATGCCGTCCGCGTTTCAAGTTCGCGGCTCAACTACAACGTCTCGGCAAATGCTGAATATCCCATCATTTTCGACAAGTGCACCTTAGGATTAGTGCGCAACACGCCAGCTTCTTTTCCTAAACATGCCACACACACCTACCGCAACTGCCACATATACCTCAACTGTTGCGACGACGCACGTTACTACATTGACAACCACGCCCTTTACGAGCGTTGCGTTTTCATTCCATGCGACCTTAAGATGCAAGTGGACTTCATCGGCAAAGACAATGCGGTGACATTCCGCAACTGCACCGTCCAAAAGCGCGGCGGGCTGCTGCGCGGGGGCTCTTACAACAACACAGAGTTCACCAACTGGTCGCTGAAAGGTTCTTACAACCGCTAATCTGCGCAAAGCCCTTATTAATTTCACAACAATATGAGAAAAAGACTATTCATAATCCTTTTAATGACAATTCCGATGCTTCTGCATGCCCAAAAGACGGGCATCTCGTTGAGCGGAGGGGCAGCGTTAGGGTACGCCCACATCGGCTTCTTGCAAGCCATGGACGAGGCCGGCATCAAACCTGACTGCATCACGGGAACCTCTATGGGCGCCATAATGGGCATGATGTACTGCGCGGGCTATTCGCCACAGAAAATCAAACAGATCGTAAAAGACGAGCGTATGGACGAATTGGTGGTCCTGGCGCGTCCCGGACTGCACCACAACGGCGGTCTCGTAGGGACGGAAAAGATACAGCAAGTGTTGCTTAAATATGTGCCGCACAACAGTTTCGACTCTCTGAAAATTCCATTTTACTGTTGCACCGTCAATATGAACACTTTAGAACTGATATACCGCGGCAAAGGCGACCAACTGGTGCAATATGTCATGGCTTCGGCCGCCGTGCCAGCCGTGTTTGCTCCGGTCACTATCGACGGCGACTATTACGTTGACGGGGGCGTGTCGTGCAACTTGCCCGTACAACCGCTGCTTGACGAGGCGTGCAACCAGAGAATTGCCGTAAACCTGCGCCTCGTAAAACCGATGAACAACCTGAAAGCCAGAAACATCTGGAACCGTGCCTTTATGTTCAGCATTTATGCCACCTCATTCCGTACCTTATCGATGTTTACAGACACCGTTGAGATAGACCCCGGCACTTGCCGGATGTACGACTTCAACCGGTTAGACGACCTGTACGAAATAGGCTACCGCGCCGGCAGAAAACATTTCAACAATAAGCCCTGAAACGGCAAAAACAGGTAACTGCAAGAAAGGAAACGTCAGTTTTCCTGTTCCTGACGTTTCCTTTTTTTCTCCAAAAGGGCATATCCTACCCAATAGGCAATCGTGACCGCAAGAAAGATGCCCATCACAACCGGAAACCGCTCCTTAATCTCGATAAAAGTGAACGGGATGAGGCAAAGGGCAAGAATCATAAAATAACGGAGCGCAGCCTTCATTCTATGACAATTTAGCGATCTGATCTTTGAGTATCCTGATACGTTCTTCGGCATCGGCCTGCTTCTTGCGTTCGTTTTCCACAATATTGGCAGGGGCGCTCTGCACAAAGCGTTCGTTTGAGAGTTTCTTCATCACGCCTTGCAAGAATCCTTCCGCATAGCGGAGGTCAGCCTGCAGCTTTTTCAGTTCTTCCGCTGCACTTACCAGTCCCTCAACAGGAACCGAGTATTTCATATTCTGCACGATGAACGAAACGCAGTTCACCTCCATATCTTCTGCCTTGTATTCAATCATATCGACATTGGCGAGTTTGCAGATCACAGCGTCCGTGCTGTCCTCATCGCCGGTCTTGTTGCCGTGCACGCGCAATGAGAGGGCGTTTTTCACGGCTATGTTCTTCTCCGAACGGATGTGGCGGATTGATTCCACCACGCTGCGTGCATGGGCAAAGCGGTCAAGCAGCGCGCGGTCGAGCGGTGCGGGCGTGGGCATTGCTTCCGTCATAATGGAAGCCCCCTCCTTGCGTTGGCGCATCGAATGCCACAGTTCTTCAGTTATGAACGGCATAAACGGGTGCAGTATCTTCATCAGCGTCTCAAACAGGTCAACGAGGTCATCGAAGGTCTTGCGGTCAACCGGCTGCTGGTAGCCTGGCTTCACAATCTCGAGGAGGCACGAACAGAAATCATCCCAAATCAGCTTGTAAACAGAAATCAGGGCTTCAGACAATTTATAATTCTTGAAATTCTCCTCTATGTCGGCGAGAACCTCATTGATGCGTTCTTTCATCCACTTGACAGCCACAGCCGAATGTGCCGGTTGCTGGAGCGTTTCGTCTATATTCCACCCCATCACCAGACGGAACGCATTCCATATCTTGTTGCTGAAATTGCGTCCCTGTTCGCACAGCGACTCGTCGAAAAGCAGGTCGTTGCCGGCGGGCGAACTGTGCAGCATGCCAAAGCGCACGCCGTCGGCGCCATATTTCTCTATCAGCATAATCGGGTCGGGAGAGTTGCCGAGCGACTTTGACATCTTGCGGCGGAGTTTGTCTCTTACGGTGCCCGTAAAATAAACATCCCTGAACGGAATCATGCCGCGCCATTCCAGACCGGCCATAATCATGCGGGCCACCCAGAAGAAGATGATATCAGGTGCGGTAATCAACGTTGCTGTAGGGTAATAGTAATTGATTTCCGGATTGTCGGGGTGACGGATGCCGTCGAACACGGAGAGCGGCCAGAGCCACGACGAGAACCAGGTGTCCATCACATCCTCGTCTTGTTTGAGATCCGCTTTGGCAAGGTTCAGTTCCGGGAATTTCTGCTGTGCCAAAGAGAGAGCCTCATCGATATTGTGAGCCACTACCATCTCATGGTTAGGCAGATAGTAGGCCGGAATGCGGTGTCCCCACCAAAGCTGGCGGCTGATGCACCAATCCTTGATATTCTCCATCCAATGGGCATACGTGTTCTTGAACTTGTCGGGGAAGAAACGTATCTCATTCTTCATCACGGCTTCAAGGGCAGGCTTTGCCAATTCGTCCATCTTGCAGAACCACTGCAATGACAGTTTGGGTTCTACCACCTCGTTTGTTCTTTCAGAGAAGCCCACCTTGTTGACATAATCCTCTATTTTCACAAGGCTTCCTGCCTCTTCGAGGAGCGGAATGATTGCCTTTCGGGCTTCAAAGCGGTCCATGCCGACCAAGTAGCCTGCCTGTTCGTTGAGTGTGCCGTTGTCATTGAAGATGTTGATCGTCTCCAGATGATGTTTGATGCCGAGGTTATAATCGTTAATATCGTGGGCGGGGGTTATCTTCAGCGCGCCGGTGCCGAACTCTCTATCCACATATTCATCGTAGATGAGCGGCACGGAGCGGTTCACAATCGGCACAATGGCGCGTTTGCCCTTGTACTTGGCATACCGTTCGTCTTCAGGGTGCATGCAGATGGCCGTATCGCCCAAAATTGTTTCGGGACGGGTGGTGGCAATTGTGACATATTCGCCAGACTCACCCTCAATCTGGTAACGCACGTAATAGAGTTTCGACTGCAGTTCCTTGAACACCACCTCCTCGTCAGAAACGGCGGTCAGGGCTTTGGGGTCCCAATTCACCATACGCACGCCCCGGTAGATTTTGCCTTTGTTGTAGAGGTCAACGAAAATGTCAATCACCGCCTCCGAGAGGTCTGCATCCATCGTGAACTTTGTTCTGTCCCAGTCGCACGAAGCGCCGAGTTTTTGGAGTTGCCGCAAGATAATGCCGCCGTGTTTCTCTTTCCATTCCCAGGCATACTCCAGAAACTGTTCACGGGTAAGGTCTTTTTTCTCAATGCCTTTTTCTTGGAGATAATGCACCACCTTGGCTTCGGTGGCAATGGAAGCGTGGTCAGTGCCAGGCACCCATACGGCATTGAAGCCCTGCATACGGGCACGTCTGACCAGAATGTCCTGGATTGTATTGTTGAGCATGTGTCCCATGTGCAGCACGCCCGTAACATTTGGCGGCGGAATCACGATGGAGTATGCCGGACGGCTGTCGGGCTCAGAATGAAACATCCTGTTGTCAATCCAGTACCGGTACCATTTATCCTCTACGGCTTGCGGATCGTATTTTGCAGCTAATTCCATATATGCTTTAGTCGTTTATTTTCTGTTGTTCAACCAATTTGTCACATTCCTGAAGATCCGTTCATCGATATTGCCGTCTTCTGCGGGCACAAACTTCTCTCCGAGTATATGTTCATAAAGTTCTATATACCTGTCTGTTATATTCTTAACCACGGCATCGGTCATTTCGGGCATCTGCTGTCCCTCCTGTCCTTGGAAGCCGTTGGCCATCAGCCATTCGCGCACAAACTCCTTAGACAGCTGTTTTTGGGGTTTCCCTTGTGCGAAATTCTCCTCGTAAGCATCTGCATAGAAATAGCGGGAGGAGTCGGGGGTATGGATTTCGTCGATGAGGTAAATTTTGCCGTTGTTCTTCCCGAATTCGTACTTCGTGTCCACGAGAATCAGTCCTTGGCGGGCTGCGATTTGGGTGCCGCGTTCAAAGAGTTTGCGTGTATAGTCTTCAATGACGGCATAATCTTCGGGAGAGACCAGTCCTTTGGCGAGGATTTCTTCTTTAGAGATATCCTGGTCGTGTTCGCCTTGCTCTGCCTTGGTGGTCGGTGTGATAATCGGTTCAGGGAATTTCTGGTTCTCGTGCATACCGTCGGGCAGGATATTGCCGCAGAGGTTGCGGCCGCCGTTTTTGTAGAAACGCCAAGCGCTGCCACAGAGGTAGCCGCGCACAATCATCTCCACCGGGAAACCTTGGCACAGCAGCCCAGCCGTCACCGTCGGGTCAGGCGTTGAAAGTTTCCAGTTGGGACAAATGTCTGTAGTGGCATCCAGGAACTTTGCGGCGATCTGGTTCAGGATCTGGCCCTTGCAAGGTATGCCCTTGGGCAGAATCACATCGAAAGCCGAAATGCGGTCGGTAGCGACCATGACAAGGATTTCATCATTGATATTATAGACATCGCGCACTTTGCCGTGATAGACGCCTTTTTGTTTGGGAAAATCGAAATTAGTGTGTGTTATTGCAGCCATATAGCAAAAAATTTAACTTGTTTTTTGATGGCGGCAAAAATAGCGAAAAATTCAGTATTGAAAATTATAGTATTTTTGCGGCCGTATTTTTTATCTACCGTATGGATAATTTTGATGACATTCGGCCCTACAGCGAAGCGGAAGCCCGTCAGGCATATTACAAACTAATGGACGACAAGCGTTTTCAGGACGCCATCGTCAAATGTTTGCCTGACTATACCATCGACGACTTTCGCAGAGACTTTGAGCATTGGCACTCGATAGACGAGGTGCAAATCGGTTTCGACAAGCGGTTTATGGATGTTTTCACCAAGCAATTTGCCACTGGGCTCACCTTTTCCGGCATCGAGAACATCGACCCGGCGCAGGCCTACCTGTTCATCAGCAACCACCGCGACATCACGTTCGACCCGGCCATGCTCCAATACTATTTTTTCCTCGAGCACCGGCGCACCTCCAAAATAGCCATCGGCGACAACCTGATCGCCACGCCCGTCTTAAGCGAGTTTGCGCGCCTCAACAAGATGTTCTTAGTGTTGCGCTCGGGGTCATTGCGCGAGAAACTGCAGAATTTCAAGCGTCTGTCAGCCTATATCCAGCACAGCCTCTTTGAGGAGAACGAATCGGTGTGGATAGCCCAGCGCGACGGCCGCACCAAAGACGGCAACGACTACACCAAGCAAGGGCTCGTAAAGATGGTCTCAATGGGACACGACCGCGACCTGATAGAGACGCTCAAGCGGATGAACATCACCCCGATGACCATCTCGTACGAATATGAGCCTTGCGCACAGTTCAAGGCCCGCGAACTGGCACTTAGCGAAAACGGCGTCCATTACCAGAAACGCCCCGGCGAGGACTTCGACAGCATCAAAGAGGGCATCTTCGGGCAAAAAGGCCACATCACCCTGACAATCGGCAAACCGCTCAAAGAAGAACTGGACACCATACCGCAAGACATCAACAACAACGACAAACTTTTCCACGTCTGTCACTTGATTGACAAACAGATATACGCAGCCTACAAACTCTATCCCAACAACTACATTGCCCACGACATCAGAGACAATGACGAGCGTTACCGCGACTGCTACACGGCGGAAGAGAAAGAAAAATTTGAGCAGTACCTTGAGCGCAAATCTGTTGTGCAAGATGTAGCGCGGGAAAAGATGAGGACCTATCTGCTGCGCATCTACGCTACGCCCGTGGACAATCACTACAAACAACCCGCAGACAGAAGACTGTAAAACGAAATTATATAAATACCGACACGAAATGGATGAGATACAACCTCCGTCGAAATTGAAGATACTGATCATTCGATTGAGTTCTATTGGCGACATTGTGCTGACAACGCCGGTTGTCAGAGCCATCAAAACGCAAATTCCGGGAGTGGAACTGCATTTCCTTACAAAAACCGTCAACGAAGCTGTCATAAAAGCGAATCCTTACATCGACAAGATTCACCTTTACGACAGCAGCCGCAAGAACGGCTTGTTTGACGAACTGAAAGCAGAGCATTTTGACTATGTGGTAGATTTGCACGGCAAGCACCGCACGCGTCAAGTGGTGCGGCGGCTGAAATGCCCCTCGCTCACCTACAACAAGCTCACGCTCGGGAGAGCGTTTTGCGTGGCTTTCAAAATCAACCTGCTGCCAAACAGACACATCGTGGACCGTTTCTTCCAAGCCGTGGCCGTCCTTAACGTACACAATGACCACAAGGGGCTTGATTTCTTCATTCCCGAAGGGTGCGGTTTCGACGGCGACGACCTTCCTATGGTCTTTGAGGACGGCTTTGTGGCCATTGTGCTGGCCGGACAGCATGCCACAAAACGCATTCCTGCCTCCAAAATCGTCGAAATCGGCAGCATCCTGCACAAGCCTGTCATGCTGTTAGGCGGGCAAGACGTGGCAGAAGTGGGCGAAGAAATCGTGCTGCAGTTGGGCGACCGTGCCTATAACGGCTGCGGGAAATACACTCTCTACCAGTCGTGCTCCATCCTTAAGCAGGCCGACTGTGTCATCACCGGCGACACGGGGCTGATGCACGTGGCCGCAGCATTCCGCAAACCCATTGCAGTGCTGTGGGGCAACACCATCCCCGAGTTCGGAATGTATCCCTATATGCCGGGGCAGCGTTATCTGTACCGAAATTTCGAGGTTTGCCCGCTTCGTTGCCGCCCCTGTTCAAAACTCGGTCGCGCCAAATGCCCTCGCAAACATTTCAAGTGCATGAATATGATCCCCGCCATCGAAGTGGCCGACTGGGTCAATAAATTCTGATGATGACACAAGACTTTTTCCTGAATCCCGACCACCTGCAAGGCACTGCCTGCTTCATCTCCGACACCCACTTCAGGACGCCGCAAGATCAGGAGAGTTGGCAGAGAGAAAGCCTCCTTGTCCGCTTTTTGGAAAAAGAAAAAATAGACCATCTGTTTCTCTTGGGTGACATCTTCGACTTTTGGTTCGAATATGCCGACGTTGTCCCAAAAGGCTATTTCCGCCTTTTCAACCTGCTGCACGAAATGCACGAGGGCGGCGCCAACATCTATTTCTTCACCGGCAACCACGACATGTGGGTGGAGGACTATTTCACGAAATGTTTCGGCTGCAAAGTGTTCCGCGAGCCGCACTTGTTTGTGCTGAACGGGAAACGTTGCCTTATTGGGCACGGCGACGGGCTGGGCGGAAAACAGCCGCGCTATCTTTTCATCAAAAAGGTGCTCGGCTTTGGTCCCGACCGCTTTCTTTACAGCCTGTTGCACCCCCGTATTGCCTTTGCGGTTGCCCGGCGATGTTCTGCCCACAGCCGTGCCTCGCACCCCGCCGATGTTGCCGTCTTCCGCAACGAAGCCGAGCACCAGATCATGTTTGCCCGCGAAACGCTGCAAAACAACGACGTTGATTTCTTCATTCTGGCGCACCGGCACATTCCTGTCGTCTATCCGCTCAACAGCCAGTCAAAACTCTTCAATGCCGGCGACTGGCTTGACCATTTCAGTTACATCCTATTCAAGGCTGGCGAGTCCGAACCGGAACTTCATTTTTACGACACCGCGAACCTTTCATAACAAAACAAAAAAACATCCGCAATGCTCAACACAGAACCTATCAGCAATATACCGCCCGGACACCGCGCCGGCTTCGTAAACCTCATCGGGAACCCCAACGTCGGCAAAAGCACCCTGATGAACCGGCTTGTGGGCGAGAAAGTGTCCATCATGACCTCCAAAGCGCAAACCACACGGCACCGCATCAAAGGCATCGTCAACGGCGACGACTACCAAATTGTCTATTCCGACCTTCCGGGGGTACTTGACCCGGCCTATATGATGCAAAAGATGATGATGCGTTTTGTGGTTGACTCTCTGCAAGATGCCGACATCATCCTCTATCTGGCAGAATGTGGGGAGACCCGATACAATGCCGAGCTGGTGGAAAAGATAAAAGCCCTCCATCAGCCTGTCATACTGGTCATCAACAAAATTGACCGTTTTACCGTCGAGCAGACCGAAGCTTCGAAACAGCATTGGCAAGAGATATTCCCCGACGCTGACGTCATCACCGTCTCCGCGCTCAAGAACCTCAACGTTGACACCCTCTGCCGGCGCATCGTAGAACTGCTGCCAGAGTGTCCGCCCTATTTTCCGAAAGACGCGTTGACCGACCGGCCCGTACGCTTCTTTGTGTCCGAACTGATCCGTGAACAGATTCTGCTGCAATACAAAAAAGAGATCCCATACAGCGTGGAAGTTGTCATCGACAGTTACAAGGAAGACGATAATCTCATCCGCATCAGTGCGATATTGTATGTGGAACGTGACACGCAAAAGGCCATCATCATCGGCAGCAAAGGCACTGCCATCAAGAAACTGGGCACCGACGCCCGCGCCTCCATCGAGGATTTTCTGCAAAAACACATCTTCCTCGACCTTTCTGTGAAAGTGCTGAAAGACTGGCGCAACAGCGAACTGCACATGAAACGTTTCGGTTACGACTACAAAGACTGACCGTTTATTTTGCATATCCAACACCTTTAATCATCATTAACAGGAAAAGAAAAAAATATCATTATGGCAATACTCGTCAAAAACATCAAACAACTGGTTCAGGCTGAACCGCAGAGCATCACATTCAGAGCAGGCAAAGAGATGCAGCATCTGCCCCTTATCAGCAACGCCTATCTGCTCACCGAGGGCGACCGCATCAAAGCTTTCGGGAAAATGGAAGATTTCACCCCGGCGCTTCTCGACGGCCTTACAGAGCCGTTGCAAGAGATTGATGCCACAGGCAAAATGGTTTTCCCCTCTTTCTGCGACTCGCACACGCACATCGTATATGCCGGCACGCGCGAAGTTGAATACATTGACAAGATAAAAGGGCTCAGTTATGAAGAAATTGCCAAGCGCGGCGGCGGCATTCTCAACTCCGCCATCCGCTTGCATAACACCTCGGAGGATGAGCTGTTTGACGAAGCGTGGCGGCGACTGGAGAAGATGGCTTCGTGGGGCACCGGCGCCGTGGAAATCAAGAGCGGTTACGGGCTCTCCACCGAAGACGAACTGAAGATGCTGCGCGTCATCCGCCGCTTAAAAGAGAAATCCCCGCTGCTGATCAAGGCTAACTTTCTGGGCGCTCATGCCGTTCCGGAACAATACAAACAGAACCCCGACGAATATGTGGACCTCATCATCAACGAGATGATACCGATGGTAGCCGCCGAGGAACTTGCCGACTTTATTGACGTTTTCTGCGACAAAGGCTTCTTCACCGTCGAGCAGACTGAAAGGATGCTGATGCAGGGCATCAAGTACGGACTCCGTCCTAAGATCCACGCCAACGAGTTGGACTATTCGGGCGGCATCCAAGTAGGGGTCAAATACAACGCACTCTCTGTCGATCATCTGGAATACACAGGCGACGAAGAAATAGCCGCGCTGCTCGGCAGCGAAACCATGCCCACAATTCTGCCAGGAGCCGCTTTCTTCTTAGGCATGGTTTGTGCTCCGGCGCGCAAGATGATGGAAGCAGGGCTGCCCGTAGCGCTTGCCTCCGACTACAACCCGGGTTCCTGTCCTTCGGGCAATATGCAGCTCGTGTTAGCCATGGGCTCTGTTATGTACAAAATGCTGACCGAAGAGGCGGTAAATGCCACCACGGTCAACACCGCATACGCCTTGGGCGAGCACGAACAAGTGGGCAGCATCACCGTTGGAAAGAGAGCCAACTTCTTCATAACGAAGCCGATGGACACTATTTACTTTATGAGTTACGGCTTTGGGGAGAATAAGATAGAACAACATTTCCTGAACGGGAAACGGGCATAGGGCAACATCAGAACCTGCCGCCTGCACCGCCACCGCCAAAACCGCCGCCTCCTCCGAAGCCCCCAAAACTGCCCGAGCCGCCGCTATAGGGACTGCCGTCCATGAACGGACCTCCCATGATGACCGGCCCGGAATAGCCGCCGTGCGAGGAGTTGCCTTGTCCGGGCTTGTTCATTTTTCTGGACAACACAAACAGCACAACCACAAATATGAGGAGACCTATGCCTACGCCAATAGCGTCGCTCGCCGTAAAGGGGTCATTCAGCCTGTCGGCATTGATTTCGCCTGAAGCGAGCGGCAGTATGTACGCCAAAGCCGAGTCTATAGCGGCATAATAGTTGCCGTTCTGCAACTGCGGAATCATCTTCCGTTCTATAATGCGTTTGGCTGTAGCATCGGGGATGACACTTTCAAGGTCATAGCCCACCGAAATATAAACATCGCCATCGCCTTTGCTGCGACTGGGTTTAACAAGAATCACCACCCCGTTCCGTTTGTCCTTGGAACGTACGCCCCATTGCTCGCCTATCTCATAGGCAAACTGAGCTGACGAGTAATCGCCAAGGTCCTCAATGGTCACCAC
>CAVIPZ010000029.1:0-12980 GCA_963644715.1 bacterium
AGTTCTACGGAATAATTGACGGGAAGGGTCAGGTTGTTTAGGAACTTTTCGGGATTGACTTTCGTGTTGTGGCTGGCAAAGTCGGAATAATAAACCCCGTTGTTTTCGATGATGCGCAAGCAGAACGGCGTGTCGCCTGAATTGTCGGCAAGTTGCTGTTTCAGTTCGTGTGACAGTTCCATGGAGAGGTCTTGCACGCCGATGACAATCCGCACCTCTTTGCAGTATTTTTCATAAACATCTTCAAGAAAGAGCACTTGCACGGGTTTGACATCCGTACGGGTGGTCTCTGTGCCGTCTTTGTTGCGCCAATGCTTCACATCGAGGATGGCGCTGATGAAAAGCCGTTTCCCTTTGTCGAAGAAGTGGCTGTATTTGGTAAAGTCTTCGCCGGAGAGATACCATTTCCAGGTGTTGTCGTACTCTTCGAGGGTGATGTTGCCGTAATCTTTGTTGGTGACGGTGACCCCCCGCTTGATGTCGGTGACGATGCCGACAAAAGAGAATTTCTTGTTTCCGGAAAACTTTTTCAGCATTTCGTCCGGTTTGCCTAGCTGTTCCAAATTCACGTTGGCATAGCTCCGTATGATATGTTTGAACTCGTCGAGCGGGTGCGCCGAAATGTAGAAGCCGGCAATCTCTTTTTCGTTTTTAACCTGTTCGTAGGTGCTCCAGGGGTCACATTCGGGTATCACGGGGTTGATGTCCTCTTTTATGGAGGAGTCCATATCGAAGATGGTGAACTGGTTCTGGTCGTTGTGTTTTTTTCCGGCAAAGGCTATAAGAATATCTACGAAGTTGTGTCCGGGCTTGTCTTCATAGAAAAACTGTGCGCGGTGCATGTTCGGCAAAGAGTCGAAAGCGCCGGCCATGGCCAATGCCTCGATGCAGCGTTTGTTGCAGTTGCGGATGTTCACGCGGGTGATGAAGTCGAAAATGTCGGTAAAGGGGCCGTGTTCGCCACGCTCGGCGATGATGCTGTCAACTGCGCTGGAGCCCACGCCTTTGAGGGCGGCAAGCCCGAAGCGGATGTTGCCTTGCTTGTTCACCGTGAAAGTGGCGTCCGACTCGTTGATGTCGGGGCCGAGCACCTTGATGTTCTTGCGTTGTACATCCTCTATCAGGTTGCTGATTTCGGCGATGTCGCTGAGATTGTTGGTCAGGTTGGCTGCCATAAACTCCGCGGGGTAGTGTGCTTTGAGGTACGCCGTCTGGTAGGCCACCCAGGAGTAACAGGTGGCGTGCGACTTGTTGAAAGCGTAGGAGGCGAATTTCTCCCAGTCGCCCCAGATCTTCTCCAACACCTTGGGGTCGTGGCCATTGGCGGAACCCTGCTCTATGAACTTTGGTTTCAGTTTGTCCAACATGGCCTTTTGTTTCTTGCCCATGGCTTTTCGCAGCGTGTCAGACTCGCCGCGCGTGAAGTTGGCCAGCAGGCGCGAGAGCAGCATCACCTGTTCCTGATATACCGTAATGCCGTAGGTGTCTTTCAGGTAACGCTCCATGATGGGGATGTCGTACTGTATCACTTCGCGCCCTTGCTTACGCCGGATGAACTGCGGAATGTAGTCCATAGGGCCTGGGCGGTAGAGCGCATTCATAGCAATGATGTCCTCAAATTTGCTCGGTTTCAGTTCTTTGAGGTATTTCTGCATGCCTGGCGACTCAAACTGGAAAGTGGCGACGGTGTCGCCGTTGCAGAACAGTTCGTAGGTGTCGGGGTCGTCTATCGGTATGGTGTCGATGTCGAGGTCGATGCCTTTCGACTTCTTGATGTTCTTTAAGGCCTCGTTGATGATGGAAAGGGTTTTCAAGCCCAAAAAGTCCATCTTGATGAGCCCCACGTCTTCGATGACGGAACCTTCGTATTGGGTGACAATCACGTCCTGTTTGGTGCCTTTGTCTTCGAGGGCGGCCATCGGGACAAAATTGGTGAGGTCGTCGGCACCGATGATGATGCCGCAGGCATGAACCCCGACTTGCCTGACGGTGCCCTCCAGTTTTGAGGCATACTTCAGGACGTCATGCTCGTTTTGGCTGCCGTGCTCGTAGCGTTCTTTCAGCTCGGGCACCATCTCAAGACAGTTCTTGATGCTCACTTTCGGAGCCTTGTGCGTCTTTGGGTCTTCCGGGAATTTGTCGGGGATGAGTTTTGTCAGTTCTACAGACTCCTTGAGGTCAAGGTCTTGCACGCGTGCCACGTCTTTGATGCTCGACTTGGCAGCCATCGTTCCGTAGGTGATGATGTGTGCCACACGCTCTTCGCCGTATTTCTTGGTAATCCAGTCGAGAATGCGGTAGCGGCCCTCATCGTCGAAGTCCACATCGATATCGGGCAGCGAAATGCGGTCCGGATTCAGGAAACGCTCAAACAGCAAGTCATATTTCAGCGGGTCTATGTTGGTGATGCCTAAACAGTAAGCCACAACCGAACCGGCTGCCGAACCACGGCCGGGACCTACAGACACGCCCATCTTCCGTGCGGCGTCGATAAAGTCATAAACAATCAGGAAGTAGCCGGGGAAGCCCATGTTCCGCATAACGCTCAACTCAAAGTCAATGCGTTCCTGCACGTCGTCGGCTAACGTTTCGCCGTAGCGGCGGTGCGCACCCTCCATAGTGAGTTTGCGCAGGTAGTCAGACTCCAGCTTGATGCGATATACACGCTCGTAGCCGCCCAGTTTCTCGATGCGTCCTTTCCCCTCCTCGTCAGGTTCGAACTCCTTTTTCAGGTCTTCTTCCGAAAAACGTTCTTTGTAAGATGCCAGTGTGCCGAACGCTTCGGGGATGTCAAACACGGGCATGATAGGGCCGTGCTTGAGTTTGTAGGTCTCTACCTTATCGACGATTTCCCGGGTGTTGGCCAATGCTTCTGGAATGTCTGCAAACAGTTCCGCCATCTCTTCCGGCGATTTCAGCCACTCCTGCTTGGTGTAGTGCAGGCGGTCGGCATCGTTCAGCTTTTTGCCCGTGCTGAGGCAGATGAGCCGGTCGTGCGCTTCGGCATCGTCTTCTTCCACAAAATGAACGTCGTTGGTGGCGATGACCTTGACGCCGGTTTCGGCGGCAAGGCGGAGTATGCCTTGGTTGACGATTTCCTGCTGTTCATACACGGAGGTGTCGCCGCCGGGCTTGTCGGTCTTGTGACGCTGCAGTTCCAGATAATAGTCGTCGCCGAAGAGGTTCTTGTACCACTCAACCGCTTTTTTGGCTTTCTCGTAGTCGTTGTTCAGCAGTGCTTTAGGCACTTCGCCGGCTAGACATGCCGAGGAGACGATCAATCCCTCGTGGTACTTCTCGAGCAGTTCACGGTCTATGCGCGGCTTGACGTACCGTCCCTCTATCCAGGCGTAAGAAATGAGTTTGCAGAGGGAGTGGTATCCTTTTTCGTTCTTGGCAAGCAATACGAGGTGGTAGCCGCTGTAGTTCTCTTTGTTCTCGTGTACAAACCGGCTTCCGGTCGGGTTGCTTTTGGTCTGTCGGGCAACGTATGCCTCGCAGCCGAATATGGGCTTGAATATGCGGCTGCGCGCTTGCGCCAGCTTCTCCTGTTGCTGCTGACGTTCGCTCTCGTCCGTCATCTCAAGCATCGCTTCCTCCAATTCACCGATCTCTTCTTGGCACTCTTTGTTCTTTTTATCTACATAGTTGAAGAACTCTTTGATGCCAAACATGTTTCCATGGTCTGTCACGGCCATGGCGTTCATGCCGTTGCGCAGGCATTTCTCTACCAGGCCGGGTATGGTGGACATGCCGTCCAATAACGAATATTCTGTATGGACGTGAAGATGTGTGAATTGTGTTGTCATGCTTTCGGGAAATTTTCAGTCGCAAATATACAAAAAAACGTCCTAAGATGACATTTTGTCAGATGACAAAAAAAGAAGAAAGGCTTGCCGTTTTCTGACATGCCTTTCTTCTTGTATGGCCCTGAAATGTTCAGGACTAAGGTCGTATGATGCGCAACAGGTTAGCGGGCAACCGTGATTTTTTGGGTCGTGGTGCCGGCTTCGGTCGTCACTTCCATGAAATACATTCCATTGGAAAGGTTGGAGACGTTGACCGTGGCGTTGTTGCTGCCGGCGTTAGCCGAATAGACACACTGGCCAGCCATGTTGACGATGCGGATGCTCTCGATGTTGCCGCCGGCATTCACATTGATGATGCTGGAAGCGGGGTTAGGATAGACGTTGAGTGAGTTCTTCAGGTCTTCAACGCCAACACCTTCCGTAACGCTGATGTCGTCGATTCTCAGGACATACATGCCCGTGGTGTTGTTGTGGACGAATGCGATATTGACGTTTTGTCCGGCAAATTGTGCAAGGCTGACCGTTCTTTCAACGTAGTCTGTTTCATCGAGTGTGACATCGAAGACTGTCGTGAAGTTGTTGACATCGTATCCTGAAGTGGAAACTTTAACCTGATAATGTTCAGCGTAGTCTTGGGAATCCAAAGGAGCGTCGAACCATTTGAGGGTTGCGCCTTGGGCCGGAATAGCGATGACCGGCGTAATCAGCCAGTTGTCAGGGGTGAGAGATCCAACATAGTTGACAAAGGATGAAGATCCATAGAAACCAGTGCCCGTATGAGCGTAATCCTCGAAATCCTCGCCTACGTAAGCTTCCCAGCTGTATCCGTCATCGTCGAGGTCAATGTTCTGCCAGCATTGTGAGAGTTCTTCCTCAAAGCCCTCATTGAACGGAAGTGTAAGCGGAGTGGAGCAGTCAACAGCAGAACCGGTAACGGCGATAGAGGCATTGGCCGTGCCGCTGGTCAGGGTAACCGTGCCGTTTTGTGTGCCTTCAGCCGTGGGGTTGTAACGGACATACAGTGTGCCGCCTGCGGCAGCAATTGTAGCGGTAGCGGCGAACGTGGTGTTGTCGGCCGAAACCTCAAACGGGGCTGCGGTAGCCACGGTGATGTCGCCGGTCAGAGCCAGTCCTGTAACGGTGACGGCTGCATCGACAGGTGCGCCAATCATCGTGCTGCCGAAGTCAATGGTTTCAGCGGAAGTGTGTACGAGTCCGCCTTCGGGTGTGTTGTTAATGTTGAAGTCGGTGATGTAAAGACGGAACATGTCAGCATCAGAGGTGCAGTGGAATCCGATCTTGTAAGATCCGTTCAGGTTGGCAAGGCTGATGAACATCGTCTGGAATGTAGCGTCCGTGACATTGATGACAGAAGAGAGGGCTACGGTGTCGGTTGTGCTGATGGCATATACCTGGAATTTCTCCGTATAGGCAGTATTTGCTGTTCTGTATTGGAATGAAACGTACTGTGTGCCGTTCAGGGTGAAGACGGGAGAAATCATCCAGTCGTCGGCAGCGTTTGTACTGTTGTAAGAATAAACTGCGTATGCGTCATCAACATCATTGCCGAAAGCGAAAGTGGATTGGTCGTTGTTGGCATCTACAACTGTCCAGCAGTCGGTCTGGTTTGCATCGGAAAAGTTACAGGTGTAAGGAATGGTGTTCTGGCTGCAGTCGAGCGCTATGCCGGTCATAGTGATGGTGTCGTTGGAAACGCCGGTGCTGGAGAGAACGACAACGCCGTTGTCAGTGCCTGCGGAAACCGGAGTGTATTTCACATACAGCATGCCGCCGGTCTGAGGCAGTGTGGCTGTAGTGGCAAATGTGATGTTGTCAGCGGATACGGAGTACGGGGCCGTTGTGGTGGCGGTGATGGCGCCGGTCAGCATGAATGCGGAAACGTTGGTAGAGAGCGTAGCGTCATTGCCGATGATGACATTGCCGTAGTTGAGCGTGTTTTGGTCAGCGATAACAGCAGGCGTGTTTTCTGTGATTTTGAAATCATCAATGAAAATATAATTGTCATAGGTAAAAAACCAGTAGGCAAAGGTGCCGATTTCGGTGGCTTGAACGGCAACGTATTTTGCGGTGGAGGGGATGACTCCGCGCCAAGGGGTGAAGTCGATGTCCGTGTCAACCGTAACGGTGTCAATCCAAGTGAAAGCGTTGATGTCTGAAGTTGTGCCATAACCTACGCGGAAAGTCGAAGAGGAATTGCTGCCAACGTATGTGGTGTATTTGAACTCAACGCGCATTTCGCTGGCCGGGGTGACGTTGATTTCCGGGGTCATCAGGTACGAACCGGACTCCGGGAAAGCAAGGCCGTAGTTGCCTGCTGCCGTATCTATGTTGAGACGCAGGAATGAGCTGCCGTCGGTGCCCCAGCAGTTAGGAATAAGGACTTGTAGGGAATTGAAATTCTCGACATACGGGAGTGACGAAATTATGGTGGAACAGTTGATAGAGGTGCCGTTGAGTGCAATGGTGGCATCAGGTGCGCCAGTGGAAGAGAGTGTAACAGTGCCGGTATGGGCGCCTTCTGTAGTCGGGGCGTATTTCACATAGAGTGTGCCGCCGGTTGCAGGCAGCGAGGCTGTCGTGCCGAACGTGGTGTTGTCAGCGGAAACGGAGAACGGTGCTGCGGTGGTGGCGGTGATGCCTGCCGTGAGCACGTAACCTCTAACGTTAACCTCTTGAACGTCAGAACTGTTCATGTGGATGTCTGACCAAGTCAAGGTTGACGGGTTGACCGCGACAGTTGGGGTGGTGGGCTGGGCAACAACGGCAAAGTCATCGATGTTCAGCCAGTACATGTCGGTGGTGTTGTGGTGACGGATGGCAATGTAGATGGTCTGGCCGACGTAGGCGTTCAGACCGACGGTCTTTTGCTCCCAGGTGGCTGTTGACGTTGCAGTGAGCACCGGCGTGGTGGCTGCCAGAGCGGCAACGGTATTGGAGGTTGCTACATACACGCTGTAGTTCTCCTCAGCATAATCGGCATCCTGACCTTTCACGTAGAATGTAAGGTCGGAGTTTCCGGTAATCTGAACGGCAGGTGAAATCAGCCAGTTGTCAGGTGTAAGAGCACCAATGTTGTTGATGTAGGAAGCGGAACTGATGCAGCCGTCAGAAGTGCCGTGCGAGTCTGTGAATCCTGCGCTGGGATCCCAAGCGTAGGAGTCGCCATCGGCGTCAACGGTTGTCCATCCTGTAGGAAGGGTGGTTGAATCAAAACTCTCCGAAAGAAGAGTCGTCTGCGCATTGAGGGCGCATGCGGCGCACAACATCAATGCAAACGTGATAAACTTTTTCATTGCTTTGTTGATTAATTGAATTTGGTTTATGTATGTTTTGTTTCAAATTATATGCCAAAACGGACTGCAAAAATAACATTTTATTCTTAAGGAATGATTGTGCAACTTTTTTTAAGTAAAAGGTGAACCATAGACTTTTTTCTCTACTTTTGCCGTCTGAATTAAACACCGCGATATGAATGATTCTTTGTGCAATCTTTTGATTTCAAAAGGAGAGCTTAAACAGGAAATTTTTGCCATCACCTTGGACGCCATGCAGATGTTCAAGGACTGCGCCAAGGGTTTCAACGACTATTATAAAACCAATTATGCCGACGAGCACGAGAAGATACAGGTGCTCTATTCCAGCAAGAACCAATACCAGTTCCAGCTCAAGTTTGCCGGCGATGTGCTCATCTTCCTTATGCACAGCAACATCTTCGAGTTCTCGCGAGACCACGAGGTGATGCGCACCGCCTATATCAAGGGCGACAGAAACCGCTCCTATTGCGGCATGATACAGATTTTCAATTTCCTGAGCGATTCTTTCAAGTACAACCGCGTCAACGATTTGGGATATATGATCGGCCGTATCCTCATCAACAAGGAGGGACATTATTATATAGAAGGCAAGCGTGAACTGGCGCAGGTGCTCAACGACTTCAGCACAAACCGCATCACCAAGGCTGCGGCGGAAGACATCCTCACATCTGCAATCAAATATACCGTCAATTTTGACCTTCTTGTTCCGGAATATGAGGAAATGAAGATCATAACGGTGAACGATATGCTTCAGATTGAAGACCAGAATATGCTGTTGAAGACTGGTAAACGACTGGGTTTCAGGTTTGAACAAGACAAAGACGAGAAGTGAAATTTTTTTTTCGTCTTGTAGTGCGGAGCAATTGAAAAAAGTGTATTTTTGCGCCGTCAAAAAGCGACAATGATGGCGAGTTCGTCTAGTCGGCCTAGGACGTCAGGTTTTCATCCTGAAGATCAGGAGTTCGAATCTCCTACTCGCTACTATAAAGCCCGTAAGTTGCAGAAAATCACCAGCTTGCGGGTTTTTTCGTAAATCAGCATCTCTGATGCTCGCCTTGTTTTGTGTCGGCGCATAATAAAATATTGTATAGGCTTTTTGATGAAGATGATAAGTTCGGATTATGGCATTGAAAAGATTATTTGATGTTGTTGCATCATTTCTGGGACTTTGTCTTATATGGTGGGTGTTTCCTCTTGTCTCACTCTTGATTCATCGCAAGATGCCCGGCGGTCCGGCTTTCTTCTGCCAACAAAGAGTAGGCAAAGACGGAAAACTGTTCACCTGCCATAAGTTCAGGACCATGACTGTTAACCACAACGGCTCTTCCGTTTCGGTGGCGGGCGATTCGCGCATTACCCCTTTCGGGGCTAAGTTGCGCCATTATAAGATTGATGAACTTCCAGAATTGTGGGATGTTCTGATCGGCAATATGTCTTTTGTGGGTCCGCGCCCCGATGTGCCCGGATATGCTGACAAACTGGTCGGTCCAGACCGCGATGTGCTGAAGCTGCGCCCAGGCATCACCGGTCCGGCAACGCTCAAATACCGTCTTGAAGATGAGATGATTTCCGAATATGTGGCCAACAAGCAGGCGGAGGGCGACACACGCCCGATGCAGGAAATTGCCGTCGAATACAATGACAAGGTGATTTATCCGGACAAGGTTCGCCTCAACTGCTATTACTACCGCCATTACAGTTTTTTTAAGGATTTGGAGATGATTTTTGCTACTGTGTTCGGCTTTAAGGTTCAGTTTGCCGGCGAGGAGGTCTGAACAGTGTTTTTGATGAAAATGAATTGAAAATATGGAAGAAAGAAAAACGATTTACCTCTGCCTTGCACATATGAGCGAGGAGGGTTTGGAACAGAAATATGTTAAGGAGGCCTTTGACACCAATTGGGTCGTACCAATGGGCCCCAATGTAAATGCGTTTGAGCAAGACTTGGCGTGTTTTGTGAACAGCAGGGCTGACGGCAGCGCACCGCTTGACCGCAAGGTGGTTTGCCTCTCGGCGGGTACGGCAGCCGTGCATCTGGCTCTGATTGCCGCCGGGGTGACCGCTGGCGATGAGGTGCTGGTGCAGAGTTATACCTTCTGTGCATCGTCACACCCGATAACTTACCTTGGCGCACACCCCGTGTTTGTAGGCTCCGAGCGGGATACCTGGAATATGGATCCGGCGCTGCTCGAGAAAGCCATCATCGACAGGAAATCGAAGACGGGAAAATGCCCCAAGGCGATTATTCCTGTTGCCTTGTACGGCATGCCGTATCAGATTGACAAAATCTTGGCAATTGCCGAAAAATACGGCATTCCGGTCATTGAGGATGCCGCTGAAGGTTTGGGGTCACGCTTCAATGGGCAGGTGCTTGGCACTTTTGGCAAGTATGGCGTCTTGTCCTTTAACGGCAACAAGATGATCACCACGTCGGGCGGCGGCGCGCTTGTTTGCCGTAACGCCGAGGATGCCAATAAGATATTGTGGTATGCCACGCAGGCACGCGATGCCTATCCTTACTACCAGCATACCGCTATCGGTTACAATTACCGTATGTCGAATGTTTGCGCCGGCATCGGGCGCGGCCAGATGACGGTTCTTAATGCCCATATCGCCCACCATAAGCATATACAGGCTCTTTATGAGGAATTGCTCGCAGATGTACCGGGAATCTGTATGCACAAACAACCCGATGATGTACGTTTTGAGGCCAATTTCTGGCTATGCACGGCAGTGTTGGACCCCGCTTTGCAGATTGTGGGACAGGAAAATGCTTACCAAGAAGTGGTCAAAACAGCCGTTGGTGGTGCTGCAGGCGTAATCCACGCCGTTGATTCGGCCGTTACCGATTGCCAGCCTAATGCCAATGTGGAGGCGCTTCGCGTGTTTATGCTTTCACGGAAGGTGGAAGCCCGCCCCACTTGGAAACCTATGCACAAGCAGCCCGTCTATGCCGGTGTGCCTGTCTATACAAATGGCGTTGAAGAAGAACTCTTTAAGGTCGGCATCTGCCTTCCCTCTGGCCCCATGGTCTCCGATGACGACATCCGCTATATCGTGGATTGCATAAAGGAGGCGATTGTAGGGTAAGTGCAACTTTTTCTGGAATTAAATCCTGAACGGAAAAAGAGAACGTTCTGACTTCCTTCATAGAAGCCAGCACGTTCTCTTTTCGGTTAGGTTGTCAGGTGTGCGGAAGACATTAACCGCAAACCTTTTAGCATTACTCTTTGCGCATATAAGAGTCAACTTTCGTTTTAAGTTCTTCGGGCACAGGAATCTGCAGTTTTACTTTCAACTGTCGCAACATGATGTTGTTCTGTCTGTCATCGGGGTTGATTTGGTATGCCTTGTCGCTCCAGTCGTGGGCCTTTTGCAGCACGGGCTTTTCTTCCGTTCTGATGGTGTTCATCTCATTCCACTGCTTGGCGTTCTTGGCAGCCTCGATGCGGTCTTCGTAGTCAACCACCTCCATAAAGTAGCGGTATGCCATTTGGTTGTTCAGTTTGAAGTCGTTAGGGTTCTTTGCCAGTGCTTCGTTAAGTATTTCTTCGGCCTTGTCGTAAGCTTTGAAGTTGCTGAGGTAGTTGGCGCAGTTGATGATAGTGGTCTGGTCGCCTGGTTTTGCTTTCAGCATATTGTCGCAGAGTTCCAGCAGCTTGTCTTTCTGGTTGGTCATAGAGAGGTAGTCCATCCGTGCCTCGGTCAGTTCGCCTTGTTTTTCTGCGGGGAGGGCAGCCATAGCCTTGTCGAGAATTTTTCCGCAGTTTACGGTGTCGTTTTCGGCCTGATAGATGTAATACAGCTCAATGTAGCATGCGGGGTAGGCGGTGGGAGCGCAGGCGATGGATTTCTGCAGCATATTGCGGTAGTTTTCCGTGTCTTTCATCTTGTTGTAAACAAGTCCCAGCTGAAGGTAAGCGGCTGCGGCATTGTTGCTGACCTTTGCCAGTTCGTAGTTCTTGGCCGAGAGGGTGAGGTATTTTATGGCTGTCTGGTAGTCGCCTTTCTCTTCTGCCTGGATGCCCATGTTGTAGAATGGTTCAGCGCAGAGTTTTTGTCCGCCGAGTGCGCCTAACATGCCCGTCTTAGGCTCCACTTTGGGGTCAAGTTCGAGCGCTTTCACGAATGCCTCGTTTGCGGTGAGCAGAGCGTCGGGATAGCGCGGCGTGTAATTAGGGTCTGCTTTGATTTTTTTCTGGTCAAGGTTGTAGAGGTTGACGTAAACGTTGGCTTTCATAAGCCAAACCTGTGCATTGTCGGGATTGCTTGCCATACAGTTTTCAAGCAGTTTCTTGGCTTTCGGAGCCTGGTTTTGCTTCAGGCACATCCACACATCGTCCAGACAAGACTGGGCAAATGCGGTGGTTACCATCATAACGCCGATCAGTAAGAATGTTAGCTTTTTCATTTTTTTTGATTTTGGATTTGATGTTTAAAAAATGGATTATTCAAGTTCTTTGATTATGCGGTCAATCTCATCGTATTTCGGCGACTGTTGCCGGGCATAGATGGCGCGCAGGGTGTTCAGCAGGTTGAGGTCTTTGGGGTCGTGTGAGCGGGCTTGCTCAAAATGTTCAGCGGCCTGCGTGAGGTATTGTGACGACTGCTCTTTGTATTGCACCGCTTGGGTGTTGCCGGGGTCACTGACCGCAATTTTGTTGTATTGGTTGAAGTACTCCTCCGACAGGTTGTATTCGCACACGCCAAGATTGTACAGGATGACGAAGTTGCCGGATGACAGTGCATTGGCTTTTTCCAGCAGGGTCACCGCCTTTTCGTAGTCTTTTTCTTTGATGTAAAAGTTGGCGAGGTTCACCAGTTCGTCAGCGTTTTTCACTTGTCCGACGGGAATCTGGTGCAGCAGTGTGGCGGCCGCGGCGCTGTCGCCGGTCCAATAGAGGTAGTCGATTTCGGCAAGTGTGACGCTCATGTCTGCCGGGAGTGCGGCTTTGGCTTTGTCGAGCGTTTCACGGGCTTTGGCTTTGTTGTTCTCGTTCTTGTAGCTCTCGGCAAGGCGAACAAAGACGTAAGGGTTGGCCGATCCGTCCTGAATGGCTTTTTCATAGTAGCTGCGCACCGAGTCCTGTTCGTTAAGCATTTCGAGCGTGTAGGCATAATAATAGTAAAGGTCGCCTTTCATCGGGTACTGCGGGATGCCGGCTTCGTAGGAGGCAATGCCTTTGGCCAGCGTGCTCTTGGCACCGTTGTAGTCTTTGGCTATCAGCTGGTCAACGCCGCGCACGAGCAGCAGAGGGTAGAGCTGTGCCATTGCCTCGCGCGGCGCAAACATGTCCATAGCCTCCACATTGGGGTTCAGTTCCAGGGCCTTGCAGAAAGCGTCGTAAGCCTCGGCGGGGGCGTCAGGGTAGCGTATCAGGTACTGGCTGTCTTTTTGCTTCGCGCCGTATTCATTGTTGGCGAGAAAATAGCAGATGTTGCCTTTGTAAAGCCAGGTCTGTGCTTTCTTCGACAGTTTCTCGTCTGCGGTACAAAGGTCGATGGTCTCTTTAGCCTTTACGAAATCCTTGTCATAATAAAGATTGTATGCCTTGTTGAGCGAGGGCTTTTGTGCCCAGGCGCAAAGTGTCAGTATGACGGCAAAGATGAGGGTTGATGTTCTTTTCATGATGATTAACGCTAAAATCAGTTCTCGTCAGACGAGTCGGCGGGTTCTTCGTTTAAAGGTTCTGCCTGCGTTTTGCCGGTTTCGCCTTGCGTGGGTTCAAGAGTTCCTTCCTCTTCTTCCTCCTCATCGTCTTGGCGCGGCACTACGCACACGGCAGCGATGATGTCGTTGCGGAGGTCAATCAGTTTGACGCCCTGCGTGTTGCGT
>CAVIPZ010000030.1:0-12706 GCA_963644715.1 bacterium
CGCAATCAGTTGGCTCGTTCGTGCGGTAGCCGTGTAGAATGTAGAGGCGTTACGCATACAGCCCCGCTTCAATTCCTCATTCCTCATTCCTAATTCAATAATTGTTACGTCAGCCCTGGCCTCGCGCGCCGGTTTTCCGTGCGGAAGCATCCGCTGTCCGTAAGTTTGGGAAAAAATTACTTGCTGTTGTGCTTTCCAACAAGACGATAGGTTTTCATGCCGCCGATAAGGTTATAGACAGGCTCGAAACCGGATTGCATCATAATGCGGGCGGCTATGTATCCACGCAAACCGACCTCGCAGAATATAACCGTCTTTTTGCCTTGCGGGATGTCGTCCAGAAACTCGCGGAGTTCGTTCACAGGATAGTTCGTCGCCCCATCTATCGTTCCGCCTTTGAACTCTTGAATGTCTCTAACATCGATGAGATTGATATCCTCTTTAGCATCCAGCATCTTGTCCAATTCATCGTACTGTATCGGATTCATCAAGTGCGCAAAGATGTTTTCAGCCACCATGCCGGCAAACTGGACCGGACTCTTTGCCGAAGCAAAAGGCGGCGCATACACATGCTCGCTGTTCACCATATCAAAGATGGTACCATGGTGTTTGAGCAGCAGTGACAACGTGTCAATCTGCTTATCTATATTCTCACTGCCTACTGCCTGCGCGCCGAGCAGAAGTCCTGTCTCGGGTTCGAAGTTTATTTTCAGATGTATAGGGCTGCTTCCTGGATAATAGGTGGCATGAGAGGCCGGATGTATGATGACCGTCTGGAATTTGATGCCCTGTTTGCGCAAAATATGCTCCGACAGACCAGCAGCTGCTGCTGTAAGGTCAAAGACTTTGGCAATGGCAGCCGTTACAGACCCGTTGTATTTCACCGAACGCGGATAAACCATATTCATAGCGGCAATGCGAGCCTGCAAGTTGGCAGGTCCCGCCAAAAAATTGCAATAGGGCTTTCCCGTAACAGGGTGTGGAAACTCTATGGCATCGCCCACTGCAAAAACAGTTTCGTCTGAAGTCTGCATATATTCGTCCACCTGAATGCCTCCCGTTGTGCCGAGTTTCAGCCCGCAGTCTTCTGCCAAGCGCGCATTAGGCCGCACACCAATGCTTAATATGGCAAGGTCGCAGTCAAGAACATCGCCTTTTTCGAGAGAAACCGTCATTTTTTCCTTGTGTTCTTTAATGGAGGCCAGGCCATTGCCGACAATCACCCTGATTCCCTTGTCGGCAAGGTGCTGTTGCACAATGGCAGCCATAGGCAGGTCGAGCGGCGCCAGTATATGGTCGGCTTTTTCCACCACCGTTACGCCGTAGCCAATTTTGTGCAGGTTTTCCGCCATCTCAAGACCAATGAAACCGCCGCCCACAATCACGGCAGCAGAGCCCTTATGCAGCCTGTCGGCAGCAGATGCCTTGATGCGGTCGCAGTCCATCACATTCCTGAGGGTGAAAACCCCGGGGAGGGTTGCGCCAGGCACATCAGGCACCACAGGGTCGGCACCCGGAGAGAGCAACAAGATGTCGTAGCCCTCTTCGTAGCGTTTGCCGTTGCGGTGATTAAGAACCGTGACCGTCTTTTTGTTGCGGTCTATCGACAGTGCTTCGTTAAAGGTTCGCACATCGACATTGTAACGGTTTCCAAACGAGACAGGGGTTTGCAGAAACAACTTTTTGCGTTCCTCTATCATTTCGCCGATGTAATACGGAAGCCCGCAATTGGCGTACGAGATATGCTCGCCTTTTTCAAGCAGAATGATTTCAGCATCTTCGTTCAGTCTTCTGAGCCTTGCGGCAGCAGATGCTCCACCTGCCACACCGCCGATGATTATATATTTCATAGGTATATTTTTTTTAGGGTTTCTTCTTCGTTTTGCCAAGTCAGTTCCTTGGCGGCAGTTTTGCAGTTTTCGCAGCACTGCGCGTAAAGTCCTGGAGTTTCAATCATCTTTCGCACAGTGCCGGCAATAGCTTCAGGCGAGAGACTCTCCGTTACGAGTCCCACACCGTAATGGCTGACAATGGCGGCACGCTCTGTAAGGTTCGACACCACCTGCGGCGTTCCGGCATGTATGTACTCGAATATCTTGTTGGGCAGACTGAAGCGCAAGTTGGCGCTGACATCACGGTCGAGTGCCATGCCTATGTCTGCCAACGCTGTGTAATTAAACAATTTCTGCTGGTCTTGACGTCCCACAAAAGTGATTCTGTCTTCAATTTTGAGTTCTGCTGCCATCTCTTTGAGGCGTGGCAACACCTTTCCGTTGCCTACAATGAAAAGATGAGCCTGTGGCAGCAGCGCCATGGCCTGCACCAGTTCTTCACCTCCGCGCCCCTCGTCAATAGCATTGCCTTGCAATATCAGAATTGTCTTGTCTGCGGGCATGCCCAACGAGGCTTTAGTAGCCGTAATTTGCTGATTGCGGATCGGCGGAATATTGCGCACCAGATACGGGCGTATGCCGTACTCTTTTTCATATTGGTCCACAATAGACTGGCTGACGGTGATGACCTTCTTCAGTTTCGGGAAACAAAAGCGTTCTATGCTGCCCCACACCTTCAAGGCAGCAGGATTGCTGACTACAGAAAGTTCGCCGCAAAAGTACTCATGGCTGTCATAGACCAACTCCTTGTTACGGACCCTGCTGACAAGGAAATTGGGAAGCAGCGTATCCAAATCATTGGCTATCAAGATATCGCATCGTTCAAAGAGAAGATAGAAAAACAGGCGTACATTGTATTCGGCATAAAAGAAGCAACCTTTGCGGAAAAGCAACCTCAACCGCTTGGTTTTGTATTTTCTGGGGGACAATGACGGAGAGTTGCCGTAGCAGCGTCCTACCAGCGTCACCGCAAAACCATTTCGCACAAGAAACTGCGCCACCTTGTCCACACGCGGATCCGTGTAGAGATCGTTAGTGACAGACAGTATGGCACGTTTCATCATTCAGAGACGTTGCGGCCGTGGCAGTTTTTGTACTTCTTCCCGCTTCCGCACGGGCAGGGGTCGTTGCGGCCTATCTTCTTTTCCACACGAATGGGTTGGCTGCCCTTGCCGCCCTGTGCGACTTGCTTGCCTCCGCCAGGCACCTCTTCGCGCCCGGTGGTCAACTTCTTGGCATCCGACTGCGGCAACTGAGCCTCTCTCATCTGTGCAGGTTCTTCAGCCATAGGAATGAAGCCTTTGTTCAAGAAACTGACGATTTCCTGACTGATGCGGACGAGCAACTGGTCAAAAAGGTTGAAAGATTCGAGTTTATAGATCAACAGCGGGTCTTTCTGCTCGTAGGAGGCATTCTGCACGCTGTCTTTCAAATCGTCCATAGCGCGCAAGTGCTCTTTCCAGGCGTTGTCGATGACTGCCAACGTGATGCCTTTCTCGAACGAAAGTCCCACTTCGCGGCCTTTCGTCTCATAGCACTTCTTGAGCGGCGCAACGATGCTGATGTTCTTGTTGCCGTCCGTAAATGGAATGGCGATATTCTGAAAACGTTCGCCATGTTCCAGATATACTTTCTCGATAACGGGATAGGCTTGTTCGCTTACATGTTTGATTTTCTCTTTGTAATGCTCATAAACGACCGGGTAAAGTTTGCTCACCAAGTTCTGCGGACGCTCTTGCAAGAAAAAGGACTCCTCGAAAGGCGTTTCAACCCCGAAGACCTTAATCATATCCATACTGAATGCCTCAAAGTCCTTGTCTTCCCAGTTTCTGTTGACAATCGTTTCGCACACATCTTCAAACATCTGGGCAATGTCGATGGCGAGGCGGTCGCCGAAGAGGGCGTTGCGTCTTTTGCGGTAGATGGTGGAACGCTGCTTGTTCATCACATCATCATACTCGAGCAGCCTTTTACGGATTCCGAAGTTGTTCTCTTCCACTTTCTTCTGTGCGCGCTCGATAGATTTTGAAATCATCCTGTGCTGGATCACATCACCGTCCTGATGTCCCATCTGGTCCATAACCTTGGCAATACGGTCGGAGCCAAAAAGCCGCATCAGGTTGTCTTCGAGGGAGACGAAGAACTGCGAGCTGCCGGGGTCGCCTTGACGGCCGGAACGTCCTCGCAGCTGCCGGTCAACCCGTCGCGAGTCGTGGCGTTCGGTGCCGATGATGGCCAGGCCGCCCTTTTCTCTGACCGTTGGGGTAAGTTTGATATCGGTACCACGGCCTGCCATATTGGTGGCGATGGTAATCGTGCCCTCATGTCCGGCCTCTGCCACAATATCGGCCTCTTTCTTGTGCAGTTTGGCATTCAACACGTTATGCGGCATCTTGCGTCGGGTCAGGATGTTGGAGAGCAATTCGGAGGTTTCCACCGAAGTGGTGCCCACCAACACGGGGCGTCCCTCTTCGTGCAGGCGGATAATCTCATCTACTACCGCCTTGTATTTTTCCCTTTTCGTCTTATAAACGAAATCATTGGCATCTTCTCTGATGACGGGTTTGTTTGTAGGGATAACCACCACGTACCCGTCATGCCGGCCAATTTCTTGTACATTCTGAAATAATTCTGTAAAGTAATCGTGGCGTAGGTTTGGGTAGCGGCCTCCACTTTCACATTCTCCTTAGCCTCGATAGCCTGATGGAGACCATCGGAATAGCGGCGGCCTTCCATAATACGTCCCGTCTGTTCGTCCACAATTTTAACCTTGTTGTCGATGATGACGTATTCCACATCCTTGGCAAACATCGTATAGGCTTTCAGCAACTGATGTATAGTGTGGATACGGTCGGAGGCGGCAGCGAAATTGGTATATATCTCATTTTTGCGAAGCGCTTTCTCCTGTGGGGTAAGCTGTTCTTTTTCCAGTTCTGCAATCTCTGCTCCCACATCGGGCATAATGAACATCTTGGCTTCGTCGGCATCCTTGCTGACCAGGTCAATACCCTTTTCCATAATGTCCACCGTGTTCTGCTTCTCCTCGATGACAAAATAGAGTTCGTCGTCGATGAGCGGCATATTGCGGTTCTGGTCTTGCATAAAGAAAGACTCTGTGCGTTGGAGCACCTGCTTCATGCCGGGCTCGCTTAAGAACTTGATGAGCGCCGTATTTTTAGGCAAACCACGATGGGCACGCAGCAGCAGCATCGCGCTCTCGTCTTGCGGCTTGGGGTCGGGGTTCTCCGCCAGCATCTTCTTGGCCTTTGCCAGAATTTCGGTCACGTATGCACGCTGTGCATCATAGAGTTTCTGCACTATGGGCTTGTATTTGTCAAAATCCTGCTGGTCGCCTTTCGGCGTAGGACCGGAAATGATAAGCGGAGTACGGGCATCGTCAATCAACACGGAGTCCACCTCATCCACAATAGCATAGTTGTGCGGACGCTGCACCAGTTCGCCGATGTTGCGTGCCATATTGTCACGCAGGTAGTCGAAGCCGAACTCGTTGTTGGTGCCGTAAGTGATGTCGGCGTTATAAGCGCGGCGGCGTTCGTCGGAGTTAGGCTCGTGCTTGTCGATGCAGTCCACCGTCAGACCAAGAAACTCATAGAGGCGCCCCATCCATTCGGAGTCACGTTTGGCAAGATAGTCATTGACCGTAACCACGTGAACACCCTTGCCTGGCAGAGCGTTAAGATAGACCGGCAGTGTAGCCACGAGGGTTTTGCCTTCGCCCGTTGCCATCTCGGCAATCTTGCCTTCGTGCAGCACAATGCCGCCGATAATCTGCACATCGTAGTGACACATATCCCACGTAATCATATTGCCGCCGGCCGACCATCTGTTGTGGTAGCGTGCCTTGTCGCCGTCAATCTCTATGCCGTCGTGCGTGGCGGCAAGGTCGCGGTCAAGTTGCGTAGCCGTAACCTCAACGTACTCGTTGTCCTTGAAGCGGCGGGCAGCCTCCTTCATCACCGAAAAGGCCTCCGGCAGAATCTCGTCAAGCACCTCCTGCGTGGTTTTGTAAACCTTGTCCTCCAGTTTCTCCACCTCCTTGTAGAGCCCCTGCTTCTCCTCAATGGGAAGGTCATAGTTCTCGTCAAGGTAAGTTTGGATCTCTTTCAGGCGGAGTTCCTCCTTTTCAGTAGCCTTTTTTATTTTCTCTCTGAACGCTATGGTTTTGTGCCGCAAGTCATCTGTTGACAGGTTCTTGATAGTCTCGTAAGCCTGCAGCGTTTTGGTCAGTTTAGGCTGCAGTTCTTTCATATCTCTGTCGGCTTTGGTGCCGAAAATTTTTGTCAGGAAATTTGCCATATACAAACGGGTTTAAAGTCGGCAAAAATACAAAAATTGTGCCATAAGGATAAAACTGACGAAATGACTGACTGCAAGGAATCCGCCTGCATTTTTTCATGCCATAACAATAATAATTTGCGCCCGTTGCCGTTGAACGCTTGACCTGCTGTTATCTCAAACAGGCACATTATACAACTATACCTTTAAGATGAAGCGCAAACCGATCATTTTCTTGAGCATTATAGGCCTTGTATTCCTGCTGTTGTGCGGCGCGGCAGGCCTTGTCATATTCGGGCCCAACACGCTGAACCGGACAGCCGTCTCCGTCACCGTACCGCGCAACGCCGACTACGAGCAATTGCTCGACACATTGGAGAGCCACGGCATCCTGCGCAGTGAAACCACTTTTTTTATGGTTTCCAAGGCTATGAGGTTCAAAACCGTGCGGGTTGGACACTACACCGTCACGCCCAACATGAGCAACTACAAATTAGTCAGGCTGCTGCGCACCGGCCAACACTATCCCGTCCGCTTCTCTTTCAACAACGTCAGAACCCTCGACCAATTTGCAGAAAGGGCATCCAACACATTCTTTTTCAGCAAAGAAGAATTGCAGGCATTGCTGTACGACCCGGAGTTCCTGAAAAAATACAACATGAACGTTTTCACCTGCCCTGCGATGTTCATCCCCAACAGTTACGAATTTTACTACGATGTGACGCCCGAAGACTTTGTAAACCGGATGTTCAGGTACTACCAGTTATTCTGGGACAAAAACCGGCTTGAACAAGCCGAAACTATCGGGCTCACCCCTGTAGAGGTGGTTACGCTGGCCTCGATTGTTGAAGAAGAGAACAGCCGCCCTGCCGAAAAAGCCGTCATTGCGGGACTCTATATGAACAGGTTGAAAAAGAACATGCTTTTGCAGTCGGACCCCACGGTCAAGTTTGCCTTGCGCGACTTCTCGCGCCAACGTATCCTGAATGCCGACTTGCAGATAGACTCACCATACAACACATACAAATTCAAGGGGTTGCCGCCTGGTCCCATCCGTTTCCCTGAAGCCTCTACGGTTGACTCCGTGCTGCATTATGCACACCATAATTATCTGTATATGTGTGCCAAGGAGGACTTTTCGGGCTTCCACAACTTTACGCCCAGCGCAAGCCAACATGCCCGGAATGCCATGCGTTACCGGGCCGCATTGAACAGACGCAACATCAGACGCTGAACAAATCTTATTATGAAAAACAAAACCTGCATCGGCATAGACATCGGAGGCACTAACACCGTTTTCGGACTGATTGACGGCAATGGCAACATCTTGGAGAGACGTGCCATAAAGACCCAGGAGTACCGCACTATGGCGCAATACCTCAGTGCGATAGAAGAAAACATAGCCCGTTTTACGGTAGCGTGCGGCACTGACGGCGTGCAAGGCATCGGCATTGGTGCGCCAAGCGGCAATTTCTACAAAGGCTGCATCGAGGCTCAAGCCGCCAACCTGCCTGTAAAAGAGTGCATCCCACTGAAACAGATTTTAGAACACGACCTGCATCTGCCGGTAACGGTAGATAATGACGCCAATGCTGCTGCATACGGCGAACTGATGTTCGGCGGGGCTGTAGGCATGCGCGACATCATCATGATTACGCTCGGCACCGGTGTGGGCAGTGGCATCGTGGTTGACGGGAAAATCGTACACGGCCATTCGGGACTTGCCGGCGAACTCGGTCACAGCACCGTGTTTCCTGACGGAAGAACTTGCCACTGCGGACGCAAAGGATGCCTCGAGGCATACGCCTCGGCTGACGGCATCTGCAACAACTACAAAGAACTGCTTGAGCATCAAGAAAATCCGCTCACACCAGCGCAGGCAAAGACGCTTACTTGCAAGCTAATCGGCGAACTTGCCACGAGTGGCGACCCTACGGCAGCAGCTGCTTACGACCGGGCCGCTTACGCTTTAGGCATCGCGCTCGCCAATGCTGTGAACTTCTCCTCGCCGCAGGCCATATTCCTGACCGGCGGTCCTGTGCGCGTAGGTGACATCCTCCTGAAACCGCTGCGCAAGCATTTCAGCGAGCATCTGCTCTTTCTGTTTCAGGGCACTGTAACCTTGCAACGCTCTGCCCTCCCAGACAGCGACGCCGCCTTGCTGGGAGCCGCAGCGCTGTGCTTGTAGCAAAGTTTAAAGCAAAGCGATGTTTTAGATTGTTTGGCACATTGACACACAATGTATTGGAAACAGTTTAGGGTACAAACTACAACCAAAACACCGGTTTTGACACAACGGTCTCAAACAGTCACTGGGAGGAACAAGAATATGGATTCAAAGACACGCTTGGCAATGAGGTCTCCAACAAAATCAAATACCAATGCCTGACAGCGCGCGTCAAAACACGTTTTGTTGGTCAGTCAGGCCAATATCAACATACGATTGTTTGTAACATATCCGCCCTGATTTCTTTCAGTTTGCACCTTTTTTTGCTATTTTAGCCGCCTCATAATGCTACGCCGAAAAAACAGTCAACTGTTTTTAGCATAAACTATTACGAAAGTTCTTCAGACAACAGAAGCCGAATTTCGCGCAGCATTCATTATGAGAAGAAAAAAGAAGCACAACATAAAAAACGCTGACCTTTGCCTATGAGTGATTTATCCCTTTTTGGTTCAAACAATAACACCTCCCCGGACGAGAACGCACCTGAAAGTCAAAACACGCCTGACAACGCGGGGCAAACAACGCCACAAGAATCAGGAAACGGTGCACCGCAGCAGGAGAACCGCAAAACATACACCAAGACGGAAATCTTTGCCGATGTGGTGAAGTATTTTGGCGGCGACGAACTGGCAGCCGGCGTGTGGATTGACAAGTACGCACTCAAAGACAAGGAGGGGAACCTCGTGGAACGGACTCCCGAAGAGATGCACCGTCGCCTCGCCCGCGAATTTGCCCGCATTGAGAGCCGCTACATAAACCCGATGGATGAGGATTTCATCTTCTCGCTGTTCGACCGTTTCAAGTACGTCATCCCGCAAGGCAGCCCGATGGCCGGCATAGGCAACAACGACCAGATTGTCTCCCTCTCCAACTGCTTCGTCATCGGCAATGCCAGCAACTCCGACTCCTACGGCGGCATTATGAAGATGGACGAAGAACAGGTGCAGCTGATGAAACGGCGCGGCGGCGTGGGACACGACCTTTCAGACATCCGTCCGGCAGGCAGCCGCGTGCAGAACTGCGCCCTGAGCTCTACCGGCGTAGTGCCTTTCATGGAACGCTATTCCAACTCCACGCGCGAAGTGGCACAAGACGGCAGACGCGGCGCACTTATGCTCTCCATTGCCATCAAACACCCGGATTCTGAACAGTTTATCGATGCCAAAATGACCGAAGGAAAGGTTACTGGCGCCAATGTCTCCGTCAAAATTGACGACGATTTTATGGAGTGCGTCCGCAACAACACTCCCTACGTCCTGCAATACCCTATAAATTCAGCCAACCCCGTCTTCACAAAGGAGATTGATGCCACAAAACTTTGGAAGAAAATCATACACAATGCTTGGAAATCGGCCGAACCCGGCATTCTCTATTGGGACACTATCCTGCGCGAGTCGGTGCCCGACTGCTACAAGGACGAGGGCTTCGGCACTGTATCTACGAACCCCTGCGGAGAAATCCCGCTTTGCCCCTACGACAGTTGCCGCTTGACAGCCATAAATCTCTACAGTTATGTGGAGAACCCATTTACGGACAAAGCCTATTTCAACATGCCGCTCTTCAAGGAGCACGTCCAGTATGCACAGCGGCTGATGGACGACCTCATCGACCTTGAGATGGAGAAGATTGACCGCATTTTGGAGAAGATCGGGCACGACCCGGAAAGCGACGACATCAAACGGGTGGAGAAAGAACTCTGGCTCAAAATCCGCTTGCAGTCGGCCAAAGGAAGACGCACCGGCCTAGGCATCACTGGCGAAGGCGACATGCTTGCTGCATTGAACATCCGCTACGGCTCCGACGAGGGCAACGCTTTCTCGACGGAGGTTCACAAACAACTGGCGCTCGCGGCATACCGTTCCTCCGTAAATATGGCCAAAGAGCGTGGAGCATTCCCGATTTACAGTTGCATAAAAGAGGGACACAACCCTTTCATCCAACGGCTGCGCCAAGCCGACCCGAAACTGTACGAGGACATGATCCGCTACGGACGCCGCAACATCGCCCTGCTGACCATCGCACCAACGGGCAGCGTGAGCATCTGCACCCAAACCACCTCCGGGCTCGAACCCGCTTTCAACGTCATCTACAAACGCCGCCGGAAAGTCAACCCTAACGATATGTCTGTCAAGAAGACTACGGTGAAAGACGTGATGGGCGACAGTTTTGAAGAATATCTCGTTTTTCACCAGAAGTTCCTCAAATGGGCCGAAGTCAACGGCTACTCTTACGAGCAAATGACCAAAATGGACGAAAAAGAGCTTCAGCAATTGGTTGAAAAGTCGCCGTACTATAAATCTACTGCCGCCGATACGGACTATCTGAAGAAAGTCGAACTTCAAGGCTCCGTCCAGAAATGGGTTGACCACTCCATTTCCGTCACCGTGAATTTGCCTGCCGACATATCAGAGCAAACCGTGGCCGACCTCTATATGAAAGCTTGGCAAGTTGGCTGCAAAGGCCTCACCGTATATAGGGAGGGCTCGCGCGACGGCGTGCTCATCACCACGACAAGCGAGAAAAAAGCCGAAAAGCCCGCAACTCAACCCAAAAACTTCAAACGTCCCAAAGAACTGCAGGCAGACATCATCCACTTCAAGAACAACAACGAAGACTGGGTCGCCTATATCGGTTTATACAACGACAAACCCTACGAAATCTTCACAGGAAAAACCGGCGAAGAGAATTTCCAACTGCCCAAATGGGTTGAGCATGGTTTCATCATCAAAAACAGACACGAAGACGGCACCAAGTCGTACGATTTCAGGTACTACGACAAAGCCGGATATGAAGTCATCCTGCGCGGGCTTGACCGTTGCTTCAATCAGGAGTTCTGGAACTATGCCAAGATGACCTCTGCCTTGCTGCGCAACGGCATACCCGTCAACAATATCGTCAACATCATTTCCGGGCTCAACTTCAGACAAGAGAGCATTAACTCATGGCGCAACGGCGTGTGCCGGGCTCTCAAGAAATTCATTCAGGACGGCACCAAACAGAAAGGTGTGGAATGTCCCAACTGTCACCGTCTTGACTCTATGGAGTTCAAGGAGGGTTGCCTTGTTTGTTCCAATTGCGGATACTCGAAATGCGGTTCCTAATCAAGTAAAAGCAGAAAAATGGATAACACAAACAACATCGTCAACTTATTCATTCCTTGCCAGATGGACATGTTTCAGCCCAACACGGCATTCAGCGTCATCAGCATACTGGAACGCATCGGCACCAGAATCCAGTATTTTGAAGAGCAGACCTGCTGCGGACGACGCTTCTTTATGGAGGGCGAACTGGAATATGCCAAAGACCTGGCCAACCAGGTAATACAGAATTACAATGAATACAACGTCAAAGTAAAATTCCCGTTTATTGTCCCTGACTGCGGCTGTGCCGGATATATGAAAAAAGAGTTCCGGAAATTGCTGGAGAACTCGTTTCCGCCGAAAGACATTAATGGTTTTGTCTCAAACGTTTGGGAACTGTGCGACTACATCGTCAACGACAGGCACATCGAATGTCTGGACAATACCTTTGAGGGGGACGTCTTCTATTTCAAGTCCTGTGCGGCACGTAACCTTTACCCCTCGAATGACGCGCCCGAGACCTTGCTGCGCAACACAAGAGGACTCAATCTGATACAAGACATAGAGATGAATACCTGTTGCGGCGCAAACGGTCGTTTTGCTATGGCAAATCCTCAGGGTATGGAATGTTTTACGGGAGAGATTGTCAGAAAAATCACGGAAAACTGCCACATCGACTACATCACATCCACCGACATACACTGCCTTCAGCATATAGATGCCTATAAGGAGGCACATGGCCTGGACTTTGAAGTAATCCACATTGCCGACATTTTGAAAGGAGAATAACAACGCATTCGCTGTAGTATTGTTTTCCGTATAATTTCAGAAAAACACACAAAATAAAAAAGGTCCTCTTGGGAAGGACCTTTTTTAAAATCAAACATTATGAACAAAATATCATTAGTTCCGCGACTCCTGAACAGGAATCACAGAAACATATGATCTATCCTTGTGGGTTTTCTTGAAAGTCACGGTTCCGTCGATGAGCGCATACAACGTATGATCTTTTCCCATACCTACATTCTGTCCCGGATTGTGAACCGTACCTCTTTGGCGAACGATGATGTTGCCGGCTTTGGCGAATTGACCGCCAAAAATCTTAAGACCCAATCTTTTGCTTGCTGATTCGCGGCCGTTCTGTGAACTGCCGACGCCTTTTTTATGTGCCATATTCTATTTTCTATTTTTATTAATGATAACTATAAGGT
>CAVIPZ010000031.1:0-12448 GCA_963644715.1 bacterium
GTAGGTCTCTGTGCCGAAGGTGACGGTGTAGCCGCCGTCAGAATGGGTAAGCCCGTCGTAGTTCCAGGTTTTGCTGTTTGAGGTTATGGCGAGAGGCGTTTCAATCTGCTGTATTGTGGCCGCTGTGCCGCGTGTACCTGTTGTGGCCGCACAGTTGTGACCGTCTTCAGCGGAAATGGTGTATGTTCCGTCTGCCAAGTTCTCAAATCTGTAGGTGCCGGCAGCCGTATGTGTGTTTGTTGTGCTGGTGGAATCAATCGTCACCTGATAACCTGGCGTTCCGCCTGCAATGCTGTATTCGATGTAGCCGTCGGCGGTGTTGTAGCACTGCGAAGCAGCAGCGGTGACGTTGATTTTGGGCGTGGGATATACAGTGACGGTGACGTGGTCGTTCGACGGAAGATCGCTTACGCAGCCGGTGACGGTGAGGGTATATTGGTATTCTACCAGTTTGTTCATGTTGCTTGTGTCGGTCATGGTTGAAGGAAGGGTGAGCGTGATGTTGTTGTTGCCCGTGACGGTGCCGTACTCGCTCGTCATGTCCGCCCAGGAGGTCCAGGTGGCGCCGTTGTCGTCAGATACCCGGAATTTCCAATTTATACTGTAATCACCTACGGCTGTAGAAAAAATCGGGTTGGCGTTCAGTGTGTCGTCAAGGGGTCCGTTGGAGCAGAGCTGCACATCGGTGTGGCAGATGGAGCCCGGGGCGATGTTGCCGGCATTGACTACTTCCACGGTGTTGGAACTCTGGTTTCCGCACTCGTTGTTATATATGCGGGTGAAACTGTAAGTGCCGGTATCGAGTGAGGAGGGTATGTAGGTGTTGTTGTTGGCATTTTGAATGGCAGTGCCGTTCTTCGTCCAGGAGTAGGTGCCGCCGGGCGCGCCGCCCGTGGCGTCTTGCACGCTGGAGAGATTCAGATGGTTGTAGTGAAAAGTACCATCATTATCCCAGTAGGAGCAGATGATTGTGTCACCATCGATGGTGCCGCCGCTCACAGGGGCATAGACTGTAACAGGCACCTCCTTATTGCTGTATATACATTTGTTGTTGAAGGTCATAGCCGTCACTTGGTATTTGATGGTCTGCGCTTCGGTTGTGCTGTTCACCAGCGTGCCGCCGAGTATGGCTGTTTCTTTGTTGCCTGCAACGGCTCCCGTGATGCCTGTGGCGGTGGGGGCATTCCAGGTGTAGGTGACAGTATGGCTTGCCGACGGTACTATGTTGAGTTCCGCGCCCGAGCAGAGGGCTGTATTGGTGGGGTAGGTTACGGTAAGGTTGTTTGTTAAGCCTACGGTTGCTGTGTCGCTTTTGCGGCAGCCTTTGCTGTCGGTGACGACAACGGTGTAGGTGTCTGCTTCCACGTTGCTCAGGTCTTGCGTGGTGGCATGGTCAGTGCCGTTTTTCTTCCACTGGTAAGTGTAGCCGGGCGTGCCGCCGCTAACGGTCAGGGTGACGGCGCCGTCGTTGCCGGCACAGGTTTCGTTGTCAACCCTGACGTCGACTGTGAGGTCAACCGCCGGCGCGTCGATGCTCCGTGTGCTTTTTGCGGTGCAGCCGTTGCCGTCTTTTGCAAAAAAGGTGTGGCTGCCTTTGGCGATGCCTCTTAATGTGTCCGAGGTTTGCCAGTAGTTGCCGTCAATGCTGTAACTGTAACTGCCAGTGCCGCCGATGGCTTTAACGCTTACTGTTGCCGTCTGACCAAAGCAGTCGATGGTATCAACGAGGGTTGTGGTGACTGTCAAGGCTGCCGGTATGGTGACATAGACACGCTGGGAGGCTTCGTTGCCGCAGTCGTCTTTTACCGTTACAGTCACTTCTTTGTTGGCGGTAATCGTGGTGCCGGCGGCAGGACTCTGCGATACAAAGGTCACAGAGTCGCTGTGGTCGTCATTGGAGTTGGCAAGTGTGATGTCCTTTAAATCCGGAACGGTGAATGTGCAGCTGCCTGCGGCCGTGGCGCTTTGGCTGGCGATGGTCCCGATGGTCGGCGCTTGGTTGTCTATGGTAGCTATGACGGCATCGGCATCCGGTGTGGTGGCTTCGCACCCCGTGGCGCGGTGGGTGACCTTAACGGTGTATTTGCCGGCCTCGGTGGTCTGGTAGGTCTGGTTGATGGCGCCGCTGATGGCCATGCCGTCTCTGTACCATTGGTATTTGTATTTGGTTGACGGGCCTGCGGCAGACAGCGTCAAGGTAGCGCTGTCGCCGGTGCAGATGATGCCGTCTGACGGTTCGGCGGAAATGGCGGTGTTGGGCGAGCCGATGGTGAGCGTATAGATGCCGACGGCTTTCATGGCATTGGCACATCCGCTAAACTTGTCATAGCGGACAAACATAAAGATGCCCTCGCGGTTCATATAGGCTGTGGGCGTATATTCGCTGCTGGTGGCGCCGCTGATGGGGGTGTAGGTAGTGCCGCCGTCCTCCGAAACATACCACTGGTATGATATTGTGCCTGTTATCCCTGACGGCAGCGTGGTGGCTTGGTCAGGACGGATGGTGGCAGCGGTGGCGCCGGTGCTGCATTCGGTCTGGCCTTCAGTGCCGATGCCGCCGATGCTGAGGTTGGGACGGACAGTGACGATGCTGCGTGCACTTTCGCAACCTGCATTGTCTCTTACGCTCACATAGCGGGTTGTCCACGCGTAGCCGACATGTACAGTCTGCAAGGAGGGGTTGTCTACGCCTCCGCTTTCCGATTCGTACCATTGGTAATTGGCGGTTTCCGTCGGAACCGTTATGGTGTAGTCTTCGTCATAGCATGCGTATTGCGGATTGTCCAGCACGGGAGCGTCCGGTGCTGCATCGCTCAACACGGTAACCGTCACCGTGTTGGTGGTGACTTCCGCACAGTTGCCGTTTTGCACGTATGCTCTGAAATAGTACGTGCCTGCAGACAATTCGTTAAGTTGGGCAGAGGAGAGTGAGGCTGTGTTGTTGACTATGGTGGTCCAGATGCTTCCGTCGCTGCTGCTTTCCCATTTTGAGATGTGGCCGTTATGTCCTGTAATCTGTAGCGGATGGATCTGCGAACCCGTGCAGATGGTTTGGTTTTCTGACAAGGTGCCGGCAATGGTGGTCTTGTTTATCTCATGCGTGTAGGTTTGGGTGGCGGCGTCTGGACAGGTGCTAGCTGCTGCTGCTGCTGCTGCTGCATTGGTATAGGTAACCGTCACCCTGCCGGCAGGCATGGTGTTGAGGATGGTCAGGGTGTTGCCCGACACGGAGATGTAGGATGCAAGGGCGGCATCGTAGTCCCAGGTGCCGCCGGCCGGGTTGCCCGTGAGGACGACCTCTTCGCCGACGCATGACGGTGACTCGTGCGAGGTGCTGATAGTGACGGGCGCTTCTACCGTCACCGTGATGGGATAATAGGTGTTGTCTTCACAGCCCATTGACTCTTCGCGGAACTGCCTTACATAGTAGGTCTGCGTACCTGGCGTGGCAGTGGATGGGGTGATGTCAGCCTCGGCGGGCGAGGTGCCGTCATTGGTGCGGTAATAGCGTGCGTACAGCCCTGTGCCGTTAAGCGTCACGGCTGTGGAGAGCGGCTCGGCAACAGCGTTTTGGCAGTAGTTGAAAATACTTGGGTTGATGGTGGGTTCTGGGTAGAGGTCGCCCGTCAGGCTGTGCAGCTGCATTTTGCTCGAACAGCCGTTTTCTTCGGTGGTAGGGAAATCTACCACGATGGTTTTGTCAAACGCATCAGGTATCGGGAATCCCGTGCTGATGTTGTATTCGGTCATGCCCCAGCTGAAGCGCGAGCCGAGTGGGTAAAGGCTCGCTATTGTTGAGTAGGGAACAGCACCTGTTGTATAGTTGCCGGTGCAGATGTTCAGATTGCGCATAGTGTAGTCTTGGTCCTGGCAGTTGCCCGCTTCAAGGTAACTCTTGCGGTCAATGATTACACGCAGGCTCTTGCGGTCTGTCTCGCCTTGGCAAGGTCCTGAAGAGGTGTAGCCCCTGATGAGCGCCTCTTTCTTGAAATAGATATTGTTAATTTCTGAAGTGCCTTCCAGCGTGCCGTTCACTACAATCTCCAGCAGGCAGTCGTCGTCGGTGGAAGCCAGCACCCAGCAGTTCTCGGTGGCGGTGCAGGTGAGGTGCAGTTTGGCGTAAACCTGGTTGGGGTCGCCCGCAGGTATGTGGTTGAATGTCCAGCCTACGGTGCCGTTGGCATTGCGCTCAAGATCGACGTACTGCCCTACGGAGACGCCCGGATAGGTGTAGTCGACGCCCATGCTGTAGTAGTCGATAGTGACGGGGAGGGGAATTTCGAGTTTGGCGTTTATGATGTCTTCTGTGCCGAAGTTTTTCACGTCAAAAGTGAACTTCACGCTGTCGCCCGGGTTGATGACGAAGGCATCCAGTTCGGCATCATAACTGTCGGCGGGCAGGTTTGCCACGCCCGACAAGCCCTCGGCATCGGGGATGTAGGCGTCTACGCCCATCACCAAGCAGAACGGCACATAAAGGTCGCCGTCAGAGGTGAATCTGAAAGTGGTTGACTCCTGCTCGTTGCCGATCAGCGAGTTGTTTTCGTTCGGGATATCCATCATAATGATGTCGATGCCCGTGTTGTTCACCAGATGGGGGTTGCGGAAATAGTTGTCCGGCTCGATGGAGGAGTTGAAAAAGCCGCCTTGATTGGTGAAGTGGCTGTGCCGTATGTTCTGCCATTCAGATGTGTTCAGTTTCTGGATGTACATGTCGCCCGAATAGACAGCAGCGTCGCCCTCGGCTGCCAGGATGCCCAGTTTCATGTTCACATGCCCTACCTGCACAGTCTTGAAGCCGCTGATGGAAAGATCAACGGGTGTGTGTCCTCGTTGAACCATAGTGTAGCCGTCAAAGATGGTGATGTCGCGCCATTTCATACGCGAGTTCTCATATACCACCACCAATGCCCAGCACCCGAATGTGCCCGTGCCATCGTTGATACTCTCATATGTGCAGATGTCCGCCACGGTGTATTTTCCCATGCCGTGCGCGCGCACATAGTCGGTCACCTCTGCATAACTGGCATAAATATCTTTATAGTCATCGTCAGGATAGTAGATGTCGGTTTCGGTATGTGTGGTGACGGTGGTGTAGTTTTCCTCGCTCTCGTGCTTCATCCGCACGGTAAACTTGGATGTGCCCGTGCCGCCACTGACGTAAAAATCATTGTTGATATCGCTGTTGTTTCTTGTTGTTTTGAAGAGCGTGGTGAGAAAATGTACGGTTCCGTTTGCATCAATCCATTTCAGCGGGGAGGTCAAGGTGGCGGTAGCAGTGCTGTTGCTTGTATTGAATGTGGCTGCTTTTGTCACAAACTCGCTTCCGCCAATGCTGACGGAAAGCGCGCAGTTGTTCTGCCCTCTGTTTGTTCTCGCCCCCGAGAACTTATAGACAACCGTATCTCCGCCGCCTGTCGGGGTGAGGGTATAGGTGGTGACATTGTTTTGCTCACTCCCGGTGGTTGTGATTGTCATGTTGTAAGTGCCGGCCAGCGAACTGTTGTTGTAGTAGGTGTTGGTGGTGCTTAATCTGACATTGTCTGAAGAACGCCCGCACCAGTAGAGGCCGGCAAACACAATGTTGGAGCAGGAGGGGTTGGCGCCATACTCTTCCGAGAAGGTGAGCTCTGCAGTGGAGGAGTTTATGGTGTTCGTGGGGTCAACGATGACGTATTTTTCTGAATTATTGCCGTTGTTGCATAAATCGCAATAGTTGCGCAGCGTCACGTTGGTGTTGCCTATGATGGTATAGTCGCCCTGTATGTGGTAGATGGTCTGGTCGGGCGAATAGACCGAGGTGCGCTGTGTGAAAGGCAAGGCGGTTTGAGCCGAAAGGGAGCCTGTGCCGCACACGCAAGCCAGCAGCAGGCAGAGGCAGAACGCCGCAGCTGTGGCAAGACGCGAATTGCCGGAACCACGTCTCGGATTCCGCAATTCTGAATCATTCAAGATAAATGTTCTTTTCATAGTATAATAGTTTTGTTGTTTTATTGTCGTCTGTTATGTTTTTGATGTTAAAATAAATGCAAAAGACCGAGCCGGCCGGCAGCGCAAGCTGAAAAGCAAAAACTTGGGGCTGTATCGGTTCGGGGCAGTGCTATTTGGTTGGTGAAGAGGAAAGCTCGTGCGGGGCTTCCATCAGAATGCCGCCGTGCATCAGGGCATAGGTGCGCATGCGGATGGCTTTGTCGGTGTTTGTCAGAAAACGCAGCGCAGAGCGGAGAGTCGGGTAGGTGGTGTCAAAAATCTCCATCATCTCCTTGCGCATGCCGTGGTCTATCTTGATTTCTTTCTTTGTTTTTGCCATGGTTCTTTTGTTTTTTACAATTATTTTTGGTTATGGCACAAGATATCCGCTCCTCTTTCAGACTGTAAAGTCAGAAAGAGGGCATATTCGGCAGAAAAAAGAAAGGATAAATCGGTTACTTTCCTGACCAGAAAAGTGCGTGGGGGGGGGGGGTTAAATTGTTGTATATCAGCATATTAGATATTATTGTCTATAGTATAATATATATAGATGCAATTAGTTCAAAAAGTGGGCAAATGTACACTTTTTGCGCGAAAGGCTGTGTCTGAAAAGTTTTTTTTAACAGAAAAATGTTAGGAGACTTAAGATGCGTTACGCGTATTGCCATCCTAAATTCCTAATTCCTCATTCCTAATTCAATAATTGTTACGTCAGCCCGAGACCCGCGCGCCGGACGAAAAGAGTCTTAAATCTTCCGTCTCACGAGCAGCAGTCCGGTGCGGCAGGGCAGGTAGAGCCTTATATAGTTGCCCCCGTCGTGCGTGTAGGAGCGGAACGGCACACTGTCGTCAACGTTGCCGAAACCGCCGTAGCAGGTGTCATCGCTGTTCAAGGCGATGCGGTACTCCCCTTCGGGGCAGGCTATTTCATGGTCGGCAAAGGAGTGTGTGGGGTTGAAGTTGAAGACGACGAGGCTGCTGCCGCGCACGAACGCCAGCACCTGGTTGCGGGTGTGCTCGTGCCACTTTACGGGCGGCTGTCCCAAGAGGTTCAATGCGGCGGCAGTGTGTATCATGTCGCGGTCAAATTGGTACAGCCCGGCATATTTCAGCCCTTTGTCGTCGGCAAGGTGCCATTGCCGGCGGGCATAGCGGCACGACCAGCCGTTGCCCTCCCGCGGAAAGTCGATCCACTCGGGATGCCCGAACTCGTTGCCCATAAAGTTGAGGTAGCCGCCGGAAGCCAAGGTGAGGGTGGCCATCCGGATGAGTTTGTGCAAGGCTACCGCCCGGTCGGTGCTGAGGTCGGGGGTGCTTGCCGACATGCAGTCGTAAATTTTGTCCCCTGCCATTCTGAAGATGAGGGTTTGGTCGCCAACCATAGCTTGGTCGTGGCACTCGGCATAGCTGATGGTTTCTTCCTCCTTGCGCTTGTCGGTCATCCGGAAAAAGATATCCCCGGGGCTCCACTCCTCGTCAGGCACGCTTTTGACGGTCTTGCTCCAGAAGTCGGCAATGCCCATCGACATGCGGAAGTCGAAGCCGATGCCGCCTTTCTGTGCCGGCCAAGCCATGCCGGGCATGCCGCTCACGTCTTCGGCAATGGTGAATGCCTGCGGGTTAACCTGCCGTATGAGTCTGTTGGCCAAGGTGAGATAGACGATGCCGTCTTCATCGACATTGGGGTCAAAATATTGGCTGTAGTTCAGAAAGTCGGTGCCGATGCCGTGGTCTTTGTAGCAGAGGCTGGTCACGCCGTCAAAGCGGAAGCCGTCGAAGCGGAACTCCTGCAGCCAGTATTTGAGGTTGGAGAGCAGGAAGAGCAGCGTCTCTTGCTTGCCGTAGTCAAAGCAGCGCGAGTCCCACACGGGATGCCGGCCGCGCTCGCCGGTGTGGAAGTAGAGGTCGTCGCGCCCGTCAAACAGCCCGAGTCCCTCTTTGGCGTTGCTGACAGCGTGCGAGTGTACGATGTCGAGGATGACGGCGATGCCGTAATGATGGGCGGTGTCGATGAGTTCTTTGAGCTCTTCGGGCGTGCCAAACCGCGACGAGGGGGCGAAGAAGTTGGCCACCTGGTAGCCGAACGAGCCGTAGTATGGGTGCTCCTGTATGGCCATCAGCTGCAGGGTGTTGTAGCCAAGGTTGCGGATGCGGGGCAGCACGGTCTCTTTGAACTCCCAGTAGGATGAAATCTTGGCTTCTTCGGACGACATGCCCACATGCGCTTCATAGATGAGCGGGTGGCGCGGCTTGGCGGGCGAGTTCCATTGCCAACCGTAGGGTTCCGGCTTCCACACCTGCGCGCAAAACACTTTGGTGTGCTCGTCTTGCACTACGCGCGTGGCGTATGCCGGCAGTCGCTCGTCGGCCCCCGACTGCCAAACCATCCACAGTTTGTAGAGCATGGTGTGCCGGAGGCAGAAGTCTGGCAACGTTATCTCCCAGTCGCCGTTGCCTATAGGGTGCAAGGCAAATTCGGGCTTCACTTGCCAGTGCGAGAAGTCGCCATAAAGGTAGAGAGCCTTGGCATTGGGCGCTTTTTCGCGAAACACCCACCCTTTGGCGGTGCGGTGCAGCCCGTAGTAAAGGTGTCCGTTGGCGATGTCGGCAAGGGGGCGTTTGCCGTCGGTGAGTTCCAGTTCACGGAGGGCGGCGCGCTCACGGCGCTGTTGCAGCTGCCGCGTGTAGGGCTTGAGCAGCGCGTCTTGGCGCACCAGTTCGGGTATGAGGTCTTGTGCGGTCATGGCTTCTTGAACAGGTATTTGCGTTTTGCGTTCCACTCTCCCGTCATCTCGCGCAGCTGCCGTATCTCTTTCTTGCTGTTGAGGACGGTGTCCTGCAAGGTCAGCTGCCTCAGCAGGGTAAGTTTCCCGTTGTCGTAGGACGCGCTGATGCGCACAGACCCGAAACCGCAGCTTTTCTCATACAAAAACGGCGGGCTTACCCACTGTGCGCCTGTGGGCAAGGCCACGGTGTAGGTGCAACATTCGTCGGTCTGCTTTACTTGCACGGGCGTTTCACAATCGTAGGGTAGCAGCGCTGCCTGCATGTCGTTGCCGCCGTCGGGGTGGGCTATGGTCAGGGCATAGTAGGCGCCGCTGAGGTGCGCCACGTACGCACAGTTGCCGTCGGGTGTGGCAGAGACCGTGGCGGCGGGTATGCCGGCGTTCTCTGACTTGCGGAGGTCGGCATCGTCTTTGTATTGTCCATTCTCGGCGGTGATGCGTATGTCGGCGATCAGTTCCAGATGATGCGGCTTCAGGGACAATTCCGCTTCACGGCCGTTCAGGGCTATGAAACGTCCTGCACATCTGCCCTGTGCGGCGGCACACTCAAAGGGCTCGTTGGCGGAGAGATAGCGTGCAGCACCGCCAACGTTGACTTGCAAAAGTCCCTCGGGCTCGCCGGTCAACGTTTGTGCCAGGATGCCGATTTCGGAGGCATAGCCGGCCTCTTTCAGCAGCGTGTGCAGCAGCAGGTTTTTTTCAAACGGGGTGGCGCAGCCGGTGTTCAATACGGTGGCGGGCGAAGCTATGATGAAGTTCATACAGCGCATCGGCACATTGTTGGTGCGGATATAGCGGTGTACAAAATTTTGCAGGGCCGTTGCGGTATCGAGGGCGTCGGCGGCATCGCGAAGGGTTTCTTCCGGCAGTTGCGGAAGCAGCTTCTGCGTTGGCGGCATAAAGGCCTGCTGCAGCGAGAGGAGTGTCAAGAAGTCGCCGGGGCGGTCAAAGGTGGTGAGCAGGATGTAGGGGTTGTAGCGGTCGGGCGCGGCGGCTGCTATGTTGGTGATAGACCACGTCAAGGTGCGGCCGCCGCCGTTGCCGGCACTTTCGGTAGGCAACAAAGGCTGCCCGTACGTGTGCAGGTCGTAATGCAGGGTGCGGCTGTCGGGCATAGTCACCGTGAGCAGCATAGTGTCAACGGGGATCTCTTCACAAAGATTTACCCGTTGTGCCAACTCTTGAAAGTAGGGGTGCTGCGTGTGTATGGTGTAGTCGAGCACGACGACGGCTCCGGTTTCGAGGGCGGTGTGCGTGACCACCATTTCGCGCACGGTGTTGAAACGGGCGCAGTCGGTGCAAGAGGAAGGCAAAACGGCATTGAAGGCATTGGCGGGCGTGGCCACTGTGCGTCCGTCGGGCAGCCGCGTATAGGATTCGTGGATGGTAAGCGTCTCAAACTCGGGATTGTAGAGGATGAACGTTTCGCCGTAGGTGTCAAACGAGGCGGTGGTGAAAAGCTGTAACTCTTTGCGGAAACGGAAGTCGATGCTGCCGTCTTCATTCAGACAGCAGGACCGCGAAATTTTCAGATAGCGGGCATCGTGCTTCTCTTTGGCAAAGGTGACTGCCGAAAGAGGGAGCAGCAGCACGAGCAACGCGATTTTCTTTATGTTGTGCATGTGAGGGTCTTGGTTTTCGTGTCTTTTGTTCGTGATAACTATATATAATATTGTATATGGAAATGCTGCTTCATTTGCTCAGCACTACGGGCGTGTTCATGAAGAAGCGCTGGTTGGCGACGGCTTTGCGGTATGACGGCCAGTCGGAGGCCTCATAGACGCGCTTTTTGAGCCATATTTTCTCGTTGAAGGTTAGCTTGGAGTTTTCAAGTTCGTATCCGCCGTCAAAGGCCGCGGCCGCTTCATTAAAGGTGCGGTCTCTGGGGATGCTTGCGGAGGTGTATCCGTATGGAAGCGACATAGTTTCAGACAGTTGCACATAGCGCGAGCAGGCGTCTTGGAAAGGGTATTGCCGCGTTTCGGCGGTCTCGTCGTAGTGGAGTTGCCGCATCGTGAACGTCATGAAGCCCTTGGCAAGCAGCGGTGTGACGATGAGTTCTTTGTCGCTAACGGTGGCATAACTGGGTATGGTGAAGCGGTAGGTGATGCTGACGGGGTGCTCGAGGTAACGGTCTTCGTCGCTATAGCGCACAGCGTGGAGCGTGGCATTGGGGTAGAGCTTGCAGAACTGGTAGACCACATCCGCTTTCCGTTGGGTGCGGTTGCCGCTGAACAAATAGCGCACGGTGCGGTCCGACTGTCCCTCAGCGGTAACGGTGACGGTGCCTTTGAGACTTCCGTCACGGGTCACCTTGGTGCGTGCGGTCATCTTCAGATAGTGGTTCTCGGCTTTCGACACGGGAGTGAAGCGGAGCGTGGCGCCGTCGGGGAGGCCCATCAGGAAGTGTTGCTGCTGTTCGGCGCTCGACCAGAGTTCGCGCACGCCCGGCACCCAGGTGGGGTCGAGCAACTGGTAATTACCGTTGCGCCGTTTCACTACGGCCACGCAATGGTTGAACTGGTCGGCAGGAAGGTCTTCGATGCGTTCGCCCGCCATCGTCATAGCCGCATAGGCCTCAAAGCCGGCGGCACGGAGCATGGCAATCAGCAGCCCGGCCTTGTCTTTGCACACGCCGCAGCGGTCGGTGAAGTTCATGCCGCAGCGGTGCAGCGTGTAGCCCTCGCCCTCGCCCATCGAGATGCCCGAGTAGCGCATATTGTCGGCAACCCAGTGCGTGAGGATGGCGATGCTGTCATTCTCGCTGCGGGCACGACGCAGCAGTTCGTTCACTTTCGCTTTTGCCTCCTCGGTAGGCGTAAAACTGCCGTAGTCTTCGTTGACCTGATAAAACCATTTTGACTTTTCTTGCCAAGTGGCGGTGGTGGTGAGTATGAGTTTTGTTTGTATGTCGTTGTCTGCCAATGTAAAACGAGGTTTTTGCAAGGGGATGATGCCCTCTTTGGTGAAGGTGAACAGAGTGTAAGTGCCGTTCTCTTCGCGGCGGCTCTCTACCTGCCCGTTATAGACGGCATAGCGCAGGTTTTTGGCCGTTGGAATGTCTATCTGATATATTTTCCGCATTACGGGCTGGTTGCTGTAAAAGGGCACGATGTCGTAGAAGTGTCCGCGCATCGGGGGAATGTATTTGTCGTCATCGCTGCCGTGGTGCAACAGCGCGTAGGTGAAGCCTTTGCGGAAAGTGGTGAACTCTACCGTGTCGCCTGGCTCGAGCCGCCCGAGCGCTACCATCTTCTGTCGCGCTCCCCAGTAGATCATGCGCGCCGGCGCGGGATAGTCGAACTCGGCGTTGTCAAAGGTGTCGATGACGCCGTTGTGGCGGCGCACAACTGCCTGCCTGATTTCGGCAAATGCAGTCAGCGGGTCATAGTCGGTCTTCACGGTGTTGTAGTCGCGTGCCCCCGACAGGGTCAGGATCCGGTATTGGCAGTGTTCCGTCACGAGGCTCATGCCGCTCTCCTCCACATGCACGCGGATGCTGTCATAGAGGGTTACTTTGTCGTAGCCGTCGTAAGCGGCTTGGGCAGAAAGCCGAAGACATGGAAGGCACAGCATTGTCAACAATAGCAGAGGATATTTCAAAACAGTCATAGTCAGCCTTTTTTTAAGAGATGCAAACCTACGAAAAATAATGAAGTGTCAAATCAATTTTTTTGTGTAAGTTTGCCCCG
>CAVIPZ010000032.1:0-12259 GCA_963644715.1 bacterium
ATATGAACTTCTATATGGGGAACATCTTTATGATTTACGGGAATCCCGATCTTAAAGCAGAGACCAGCCACAACTTCTCCCTTTCGGGCGAGTACAACAGAAGAAGGCACAACATTACGGTTGCCGGCTTCTACAATATTGTTGACAACCGCATCACCACGGCCTGGAACAAAGCCAAGGAGGGGATGATTTACACCAACATGTCGCGCCTTCAGGTGGCCGGCATCGACGCAACTGCTACCGGAAAGTACCGTTTCGGACTTTCGTGGCGCGTCTCGTATGCCTATACTTACGAACACATAAAAAAAGGCGAGCCGCTGCTCTCCTCCACGCGCCCTCATACTGCCACGGCACGCATCTCTTACGACAAGAACTGGAATAACTACGGCTTCAGCCTCAGCCTCTCCGGCCGTTACCTCTCTAAAGTCACCGCTGATGTCTATACCAGCACAACCTCCTACGAAGAGACGGAAAAGCAGACCTATCCGGGCTATACCATCTGGAAACTCAGCCTTGTACAGCACATCTGGCGCGGCATCAATGTCAATTTGGCAGTTGACAACCTGTTCAATTACAGACCTGAATACTATTACAGCAATTCGCCCTCAACGACAGGCACGGCTTGCTATGCGGGCATTACGCTTGACTTGGAACAGATGTTCAAGAAAAACAAATTTTAACCATTATGAATCGGAAAAAAATAATCATAGCGGGCATCGTGTTCCTGCTTCTGCTTGTTTCAGGCATCGTGACCTGGAACGTTGTCTTTTCTCCCACGAAAATAGCTTTCCTCAACTATCAGGCTATCACTACAGGTGAGATTGCCAAGGCTAACGACCTCAAACGGGTGAAACTGGCTCCAGTGGACCCCGAAAACCTGAAGAAGATCGGCAAATACGATATGGTGATGATCAACGGCATGGGACTCCGCATCACGGCAGAGCAGCGCGAGCAGATTCAGAAAGCCGCCGACAAGGGACTGGCAGTGCTTACGACGATGGCTACCAATCCTGACAACCGCATTGTCTCCATCGATTCTGCCGACGAAGCCGCCATCAGGGGGTATCTTGCCGGCGGTGGCCGCCGCAATTACCGAAACATGCTGCTCTACATCCGTCGCAACATTGACGGCAAGACTGTCGGGACGCCCGTGCCGGATGCTCCCGTGATGCGTGACGAAAAACAGTTTTACCACATTGACCCGTCACATCCCGCCGACGAGGAACTTGATTTTGCCACGCTTGCTGAATACAACGCTTTTCTGAAAAAGCACGGTCTGTTCAACTCCGATGCCCCGCGCGTTGTGGTCACCGGTCAGATGGGCGATCCAGCTGACCTGATTGCGAAACTTGAAGAGACCGGCAACGTTGTTTATCCTGTCCGCAATATGCACGAACTGGTGCAAAGCGGCCAGATGGACTCCATAAACCCCTCTGCCGTCATCAATATGGCCCATGGGCGGTTAGGCGACTTTCTCGTCAATTGTCTTGCTGAACGTAATATCCCTTTGTTCACCCCGCTCAATGTAAACGCGCTGGTGGATGAATGGGAGAAAGACAAGATGGGGATGAACGGCGGCTTTATGTCGCAAAGCATCGTAATGCCGGAAATAGACGGTGCCATACGTCCATTTGTCCTTTTCGGCCATCGCCTTGACAAGGACGGGCTGCAACAGGTGTATGCCATTCCCGAGCGTCTGGAAACGTTTGTGCAAACCGTCAACAATCACATCGCCTTGCAACACAAGCCAAACAGCCAAAAACGCGTCGCCATCTACTATTACAAAGGACCGGGACAGAATGCCATGACTGCTGCCGGCATGGAGGTGGTGGAGTCGTTGTACAATCTTCTGCTGAAGATGAAAGAGGCCGGATACCGAGTGGAGAACCTTCCCGCCACTCCCGCCGAATTGCAAGCTCGCATACAGCGTCAAGGCTCTATATTCAATGCCTACGCCAACGGAGCCAAGGCCGCATTCCTCAAAAACGGCAACCCGGAACTCATCACCGCGGCTGATTACGGCAAATGGACTAAAAAGGCAATTCGTCCCGAGATGATGAAAGAGGTGGAAGCGCAAGACGGGACATTTCCGGGGCATTACATCGCAGACAGCAAAGGCAACTTGGCGTTGCCCCGCCTGGTTTTCGGCAACGTTGTGCTGATTCCGCAACTGGCTGCCGGCATAGGTTCAGATGACTTTGCTATGGTTCACGGCACAGATGCCGCGCCGCCGCACGCTTACATAGCCTCATACCTTTGGGCGCGTTATGCTTTCAATGCCGACATTATGCTTCATTTCGGCACGCACGGCAGTCTGGAGTTCACTCCGCGCAAACAGGTGGCGCTCAGCAGTTACGACTGGCCCGATGCGCTCGTGGGCGCAACGCCGCACCTTTATGTCTATACTATCGGCGACGTGGGCGAGGGCATGATTGCCAAACGCCGTTCGTACGCCACGCTCCTGTCGCATCTTACGCCTCCGTTTATGGAAAGCAACCTGCGCAACACCTACCGCAGCCTTACCGATGCCGTGCAGGAGTACAACACCATGCTGGGCAAAGAGAACAAGCAAGGCATGGAGAAAGCCTCGCTCAAGGTCAAGAAAATAGCCGTCAAGCTGGGCATACACCGCGACCTCAGGCTCGATTCTGTTTTGACAAAACCCTATACAGAACAGGAATTATCGCGCATTGAAAGCTTTGCCGAGGAGTTGGTGAACGAGAAGGTTACCGGCGAACTCTACACGATGGGCAAACCCTATTCGAGCGAACGCATCAGAAGCAGCGTCAACGCCATGGCTACCGAACCGATTGCCTATTCGCTGCTGGCTCTTGACAAACTCCGCGGAAAAGCGCCGGCCGATTTGGAAAAGCACAAGGCGCAGTTCACGCAACGTTATCTTGTGCCCGCACAGAAACTGGTGGCGCGTCTGTATGACGGGAAAGTGCAGGTTAACGATGCCTTTATCTGCACAACCGCCGGCATCACGGCACAGGAACTTGCCAAAGCGCGCGAGACTGCATCGTCGTTTTCTTCTGCAAACGACGATATGATGTCAAGGATGATGGCCATGCAAGCCGCAGCCAAGTCCAACGCTTCCGGCTCCAAATCTGGCATGTCCTCGTCCCGTTCTTCCGCTAAACCATCGGGTCATCCGGCGGGCATTCCCAAAAAAGGTCATCATCCGTCTTGGATACCCAAAGGCAATGCTTCGTCAGTCAAATCCTCGTCCCATTCTTCCGGAAAATCCTCGGGCATATCAAAAGGCAAAGGCTCAATGCCGGGCGCCACGTCAGAGGCCAGCAAAGCCGACAAGGATTTTGCCCGTGCCGTGCAGGAACTTGAGCGCACGCTTTGCAATGTCGGGAAATACAAGCACAACCTCGAGAACTGTCCCCAGATGGAGTTCGCCGCCATATTGAACGCCATGAACGGCGGCTATATTCTGCCCTCGGCCGGCGGCGACCCCATTGTCAATCCTGATGCGGTGCCCACGGGACGCAACCTCTATGCCGTGAATGCCGAGGCAACTCCGAGCGAGACGGCCTGGGAGCGCGGCAAGGCATTGGTGGCCAGCACAATTAAGCAATATCAAGACCGGCACAACGACTCTTTTCCGCGGAAGGTCAGTTACACCCTCTGGAGCAGCGAGTTTATAGAGACGGAAGGCGCCACCATAGCACAGGTGCTCTATATGTTAGGCGTAGAGCCCGTTCGCGATGTCTTTGGACGTGTGACCGATTTGCGGCTCATACCGTCCGCCGAACTGGGGCGGCCCCGCATCGATGTGGTGGTGCAGACCAGCGGTCAGTTGCGCGACATCGCCGCTTCGCGCCTTTTCCTCATCTCGCGTGCCGTGGATATGGCCGCCGCCGCTAAGGACGACAAATATGACAATTATGTCGCCGCCGGGGTGGTGGAGGCAGAACGCACCCTCATCAAGAAAGGTGTTTCGCCCAAGAATGCCCGAACTATGTCGCACTACCGCGTCTTTGGTGGCGTGAACGGCAACTACGGCACAGGCATCACCGGAATGGTGGAGCAGGGCGACCGCTGGGAGAAATCTTCCGAAATAGCGGACACTTACATCCAGAACATGTCAGCCTATTATGGCAGCGAGAAGGACTGGGAGCAGGTGCCGCAATATGCTTTTGAGGCGGCATTGACCAATACCGATGCCGTGGTGCAGCCGCGGCAGAGCAACACCTGGGGAGCATTGAGCCTCGACCATGTGTATGAGTTCATGGGCGGACTGAACCTCGCTGTGCGCAATGTCACGGGCAAAGAGCCGGATGCCTACATGAGCGACTACCGAAACCGAAACAATATGCGGATGCAGGAACTCAAAGAGGCGGTAGGAGTGGAAGGCCGTACTACAGTCTTTAACCCTAACTACATCAAAGAGAAGATGAAAGGCGGCTCTGCCGCAGCCAATGGCTTTGCTGATGTGGTGAAGAACATGTACGGCTGGAATGTGATGAAACCTGATGTCATCGACGATGACCAATGGAACGAGATATACGACGTTTATGTCAAAGACCGCTATAATCTTGGGGTTAAGGATTATTTTGAAAAACAGAACCCTGCCGCCTTTGAGGAGATGACCGCCGTGATGATGGAGAGCGCCCGCAAGGGGCTGTGGAACGCGTCTGCCGAACAGCTTTCAGAAATTGCCGCCCAACATACCGAGATGGTCGAAAAATACAAGCCGTCGTGTTCCGGATTTGTGTGCGGCAACACCAAGTTGCAGTCGTTCATAGCCTCCAAGACATCGCCGCAGGCAGCCAAGCAGTACAAAGCCGACATCCGTGAAATTCGCGAAGCGCAGACTGGCGGCAACGAGAAAGGTATGGTGCTCAAGCGTGAAGAAATGAACAGTTCGGAGCGTAACGTCAAAATTGTCAGCAATGTAGTGGTTGGCGTGCTCGCTGCCGGTGTCATTGTCGCGTTGGTGCTCATCGTGCGCCGTCGCCGCACAAAAATGGAGTCGTAATGGAAACCGTTGTCGCTGTCATTATGATGTTGGTCTGCTTCAACTACATCTTGAAGCAGACCTACCGCAAGCCTGCAGGGGTGGCGGTTTCTACGGCCGTCTGCACCCTGTTTTCGGGGCTGATGTGGCCGGTAGCCATCGAGCAGTCTATGACGCAGATCTCAGACTGGCTTGCCGACTCGGCGCTGATGCTTGACATAGCCGTGGTGCTGACCGTTGAGGTGGCGCTCAACATTGCCTTTTGTCTGCTGGCGGTCCATGTCAGCAATTCAGGACCGCTCAAGCCGCGCACGGTCCGCCTTTACCGTCTCTTGAGATGGTTTCCGGGCATTTTGATCTATCCCGTGTTGTTCAGCCTGCTGGTCAGCGCCGTGTTTGCGATGCCCGGTGTCTCTTTCCCGCTTGTCTCTTGGGGGCTGGCGGCAATTGTGGCCATAGTCATACCGACAGGCACATTCGCGCTCAAGAAATTGCTGCCCGAGAAAGACATACGCCTCGAAGTACTCTTCTTGCTTAACGCTTTCATTGCCGTGCTGGGCATTGTGGCTACCGTAAACGGACGTGCTGCCGTTGATGGCATCAGCGATGTCAACTGGGGCGCGCTGGCCGGGGTGTTGGCGCTGGTTGCCGGCGGCATTGTCGGCGGCGCACTGTTGTATAACATTAAAATGAAAAAGTCAATAAAAAACAAATAATGCTATGAATTACATTTCAGATGTCCTTTTTTGGATTTCAACGGGACTGCTTGTGCCCGTAGTGGTGCTTCTCATCTTCTTCTTCATCCGGTCGTTGCTTTTGGTAGGGAGTTTCTTTGGACAATACCTGGCCATACGCCGCACGGCATCGTTGCTCAACACTGCCCTTGACGGCTTGAACGAAGACAGCGTGCAGACGCTCAAAGAAGCGCTTCCGCAGAAGAACCCCTCGCTTGTGGTGACCTATATGGCGCGTCTGCTCGAGGCATCCGACAATCCCGCACTCCAGCAAAGGCTGATTTCGGAATTCGAAATCAAGGCTGACAAAGACCTCTCCGTGTCGAAAACATTATGCAAGATGGGACCGATGTTGGGACTTATGGGTACGCTTATCCCGATGGGACCGGCTTTGGTAGGACTTTCAACAGGCGACATCTCCTCGATGGCCTACAACATGCAGGTGGCTTTTGCCACGACGGTAGTGGGGCTTTTTGCCGCCGCTATCGGCTTCATCACCCAGCAGACCAAGCAACGCTGGTATCTGCGCGACCTTAGCAACCTTGAGTTTGTAGCCGAATTGCTCAAAGCAAAAACTGAAAAGAAATGAGAAGGAGACTGCTTGGAAAAGACGATGACGACAACGACCCGATGAGCGTGGTAGGCAACCTCTTCGATGTGGCTATGGTTTTCGCCGTGGCGTTGATGGTGGCGTTGGTGACCCGTTTCAATATGACCGAGATGCTGAACCAGGAGGACTTTACGGTTGTCAAGAACCCCGGCAAGGAGAATATGGAAATCATCACCAAGGAGGGGGAGAAAATAAACCGTTACACGCCCTCTGAAGACCAGACTTCAGACGAGGGTCGCCGAGGAAAGAAAATCGGCATTGCATACGAGCTCGAAAACGGCGAAATCATCTATGTGCCTGAATAGGCTTGAAATCAAGGTTGTCCGTTTTTGTATGCGTCTGCGCAGGAATAAACGGTGCGGCTGAAAATGCTTGAGGTGGACAAGGTTGATGTCTGGGAAAGAAAAAAGTGGCGAGAACGTCTGATAATTGATTACTTTTGCGCGTTTTTTGTCAAAGACGAATCATTTAATACTATTTATTAAAATATGTTGGAAAAAGGAATCAAAGGATTGCAGAAACAGATTGTCACAGAAGACATGACCGCTGCCCATATCGGCAGCGGATTGGTTCAGGTGTTTGCCACGCCCGTGATGGTCGCGCTTATGGAAAAGACTTGCGCGTTGAGTGTAGAGCCTTTTCTTCAGGAGGGTGAAAGCACGGTGGGCACACACCTCGACATTTCGCACTGTGCCGCCACGCCCCAAGGCATGGAGGTACGCTGCGAAAGCGAACTTGTTGAAATTGACCGCCGCCGGCTGGTCTTCAAGGTCGCGGCATACGACGAGTGCGGACTGATAGGCGAGGGCGTCCACGAGCGTTTTCTGATAGACAAGGACAAATTCCAGCAACGGGTGAACGCTAAACTGAAGCACCATTGACCCCCTGAAATTAAAAGACGCGAACCGGAAACCAATTGGGATTTTTATGCTATCTTTGCCGCCGAATTTTTGTACGTATGGATATGGAACAGATTAATCGGATTTTCGATGACTTCAGCAAAGCCACGGTGCTTGTAATCGGTGACGTAATGATAGACTGCTACATCAACGGAAAGGTCTCGCGCATCAGCCCGGAAGCCCCCGTGCCCATTGTGAATGCACAAAGCCGCAGTTACCGGCTCGGCGGAGCCGCCAACGTGGCCCTTAACCTGAAGTCGCTCGGAGCACGCCCTATCCTCTGTTCTGTCATCGGCAGCGACAACAAGTCGAAGGTGTTGTACGACCTTATGGAGGAGTGCGAGCTTGACTCGTTGGGGCTCATTCCGATCTACGGGCGCAGAACCACGGTCAAGTACCGCATTATCGGCAACAATGCCCATATTGTGCGTGTGGATGATGAACGCGACGAGCAACTCAAGGAGCGCGAAAAACGGCAGTTCCTGACAACCGTGGAGCAGGTCATCGACCACAACCCCATCGATGCCATCATTTTCGAAGATTACGACAAAGGTCTTTTTTCAAAAGACCTGATTGAGGAAATCATACGCTTTGCCCAGAAAAAGAACATTTTCATCGCTGTTGACCCCAAAAAGCGCAATTTCAACAATTATGAGAATGTCAATCTCTTCAAACCGAACTTGAAAGAGCTTTCGGCAGGGCTCAACATTGAGGACAATGTCTCGCTCACTGTCGAGAACATCCACACCCTTGCCAAGAAATTCGCTGAAGAGAAAAAAATAGACATGGTGATGATTACGATGTCCGACCGCGGCATTGCGTTCTATGACAGCCAGAAAGACATCTTCTACCATCAGGATGCTTTTACCCGGAGGGTGAGCGACCCGTCAGGCGCGGGCGACACTGTCATCTCTGTGGCTACGCTTTTCCTGCTGCACAAAGAGAGCATCGCCGCTACATGTCTGGCCTCCAATCTGGCCGGCGGTATCGTCTGCGAGTATGTGGGCGTGGTGCCGATCAATGTTTCCCAGCTTAAGAACGAGATATACAAAAATCAGGAAAGCCTTAACGCTTAGATAATAAAAAGGCTTTCCGCACGTTATATCTCGTCCTTTTGAAAAGAATGTATCGTCTGAAACACATTATCTTTGCACTCGTTTTGTCATGGGGGACGATGTTTGCGGTTGCACAGTCGCGCCCGTTCGGCACACCTAACCTTATCAGATATGATGACCGTGTCTGTCATTTCGGCTTCCTGATAGGTGCCGGGTCGTACAATTATATCATTGCCACTAATCCCGACCTCACTACCAATGTGGACTATGACACGACGAGGATCGTACAAACGAAAGCCGGAAAGATGATGTGCCTCGGCATTGTGTCTGACCTTCATTTGGGCAAATATTTCGACCTCCGTCTCATTCCCACGTTCTCATTCCCAGACTGCCAGGTCAACTATATGCGCAAGACCAACAGCGTGGACCAGCAGTTCGCTAACGGAAACGCAAACGGCATCGTGTTCATCGACTTGCCGCTGATGCTCAAGTTCAAGTCTTCCAGAATCATGAACAACACGCGCGTGTATGTGCTTGCGGGTGCGCAGTACAGCCGCAATCTGGTATATGGAAAGGCTGAGAAACTTGCCTACCAGAAGAACGTGCTCCTCGTCACCGCCAACGATGTGGCGGCGTTGACCGGCATAGGCTTCGATTTCTACTGCACCTATTTCAAACTCAGCACAGAACTGAAATTTTCGGTTGGCTTGCTCAACCAACTCCAGCAGGAGGGCGTGAGCAAGGGCAGCATTCAGTCGTTGCGCTCCAAATCTTTCCAGTTTTCAGTAACATTTGAATAAAAAAGAAACATAATATGGCTAATAACGAAGAACTTTTCAAACAGATTGTCGCCCATGCCAAAGAGTATGGTTTTATTTTCCCATCCAGCGAGATTTACGACGGGCTCAGCGCCGTTTACGACTATGGTCAGAACGGTGTAGAACTTAAGAATAACATCAAACAGTACTGGTGGAAATCAATGGTGCAGTACCACGAAAACATTGTCGGCCTTGACAGCTGTATCTTCATGCATCCAACCATCTGGAAGGCTTCGGGGCATGTTGATGCTTTCAACGACCCCCTCATCGACAACAAGGATTCCAAGAAACGTTACCGTGCTGACGTGCTGATTGAAGACCATATCCAGAAAATCGAGGACAAGATCAACAAGGAGGTGGAGAAAGCCAGAAAACGCTTCGACAACTTCGACGAGGCTATGTTCCGCCAGACCAATGGCCGGGTGCTGCAATATCAAAAGCAGATCGACGACATAACGGAACGCTATGCCGAGATGATGAATGCCAACGACTTGGCAGGGCTTCGCGCCTTGATTGAAGAACTGGGCATCGTTTGTCCCGTGTCCGGCACCCGCAATTGGACCGACGTGCGCCAGTTCAATCTGATGTTCGCCACCAAACTGGGGTCTGTTTCCGACGGGGCAGACACCATTTACCTGCGTCCCGAAACAGCACAGGGCATTTTCGTCAATTTCCTGAATGTCTATAAGACAGGACGGATGAAACTTCCGTTCGGCATAGCCCAGATCGGCAAGGCTTTCAGGAATGAGATCGTGGCACGCCAGTTCATATTCAGGATGCGCGAGTTCGAGCAGATGGAAATGCAGTTCTTCGTCAAGCCCGGCGAGGAGCTGAAATGGTTCGACTATTGGCGGCAGACCCGCCTCGAATGGCACACCTCTTTAGGCATCCCCGCAGAGAACTACCGCTTCCACGACCATGAGAAGTTGGCTCATTATGCCAATGCCGCTACCGACATCGAGTTCAAGTTCCCCTTTGGCTTCAAGGAACTGGAGGGCATACATTCCCGCACCGACTTTGACCTTTCGCAGCACGAGAAATACTCGGGCAAGAAACTCCGCTATTTTGACCCCGAAACGAACGAAAACTATATTCCGTATGTGGTCGAGACTTCCATCGGAGTGGACAGGATGTTTCTGGCGGTGTTCAGCCATGCCTACAACCAAGAAACGTTGGAAGACGGCTCTACGCGTGTGGTGCTTAAACTGCCTGCCCGTCTTGCGCCCTACAAAGCCGCCGTGCTGCCGCTGGTGAAGAAAGACGGTCTGCCTGAAATCGGTCAGGAGATATTCGGCAAACTGAAGAAAGAGTTTATGGTGCAGTACGAGGACAAGGATGCCGTAGGCAGACGTTACCGCCGTCAGGATGCCATAGGAACGCCATTCTGCATCACGATTGACAACCAGACAAAAGAGGACGGCACCGTCACGCTCCGCGAACGCGACACGATGCAGCAATACCGCCTGCCCGCCGACAGTCTGGCCGATGAATTATACAGAAAACTGAAATAAAAATGAGACGCTTTGTTATATTGGCCTTGCTTTCAGGGCTGTCGATGCTGGTCTCAGCCCAGAATATGAAGGCTTTCATCAGCCATAAGGCCTATTGTACCGGAAACAAGCAGCCCTATATCGAATTCACGTTCATCATTGGCGGCAATTCGGTACAGTATGTCAAGAATCCGGATGGGAAATTCGAGGCCGCAGCAGACATTCGTGTGGATGTGGCCAAAAACGACTCTGTTGTCAAGTCGCTGCATTATGTGCTGGCAAGCGAGGCTCTGGAGGACACATCGGCCGCCAACGTGCCCGATTTTGCCGACATCAAGAACCTGCCAGTCGATAACGGCGACTATTTCCTCAATTTCTATCTTACAGACAAAAACGCTGACTCTGCAGCAACGCTGAAATACATTGACCGTATTGTCGTCAACTTCCCGGATGACCGGATTTCCTCATCCCGCATTTCGCTCTTCGAGGACATGCGTGCACCGGAATCGCCGGGGCTTTATGTGAAATATGGCTATTATCTGCCCCCGTCCTACTATAATTATATCCCCGAAAGCCAATATGTGCTTCCGTTTGCCCTTGAGGTTTACAACACAAAAAATCTGCTTGGCGACAAAGAACTGACCGCCAAGTGCTTTGTCGAAAATGCCTCCACCAAGATGGTGGCCATGCCTGACCATATCATCACAAAGAAACTGAAAACCGATGATGTGATACTTGTCATCGACCAGTTCAACGTTTTCAAATTGCCATCAGGAAACTACAATCTGGCTATTGAACTTTATGACGGCGACAGTCTGCTGCTCGTCAGCAAGGTGTTCTTCCAGAAAAGCAACCCGTCTGTGAAACTCGATTTGGCCAATTATGACAATGTGGACGTCAACCGCACTTTCGTGACAGATATGACCGACCGCAGCAAACTGGAAGACAACATCAAGTCATTGTATCCGATCAGCACGAATATGGAGCGCGAATTTTACGACCAGCGCCTCAAGTTAGTGGAGACGGACCAATTGCAGCGTTATTTCTATGCCTTTTGGCTTGCCCGTAACCCAAATGACCCAGAGGGCGCGTGGAAAAAGTATGAAAAGATGGTCTCTTTTGTGCAGGAACGTTTCGGAAGCAAACAGGTGAAAGGCTACCGCACCGACCGAGGCCGCGTCTATCTCCAGTACGGGCAGCCCAACGACATCAAGGAAATCCCCTCTGACCCGACAACTGTACCATACGAAATCTGGCATTATTACTACCTCGATGACCAGTCGAACGTCAAGTTCGTGTTCTACGACCCCTCTTTGATTGGCAACGACTATGAACTGCTCCATTCCAACAAGTACGGCGAGTTGCACGACAGCAACTGGAAAATGAAGCTGGTTAAGGCGATACAGCCGCAGACGGATATTTATTCCGAGGATCCTGACGAATACTACGGCGGCGATATCAACGGAAACTGGCGCTATCATTGACAGGTATGCATATAGCATTGAAGAAACTTTCATTGTTCTGCTGTTTGCTTGCTGCTGCTTTTTCGCTGTCTGCCCAGACTGATTCTGCCGCTGTGTCGGTTGGCGACAGTTCAAAACACAAACGTAACTTTGAACGGCTGATGCCGAAGTTTACGGCTACGGTAATGGGGCGTTACGAATATTGCCCTGCTTCAGGC
>CAVIPZ010000033.1:0-12231 GCA_963644715.1 bacterium
GCACTATGGGCATCGGAGATGCCCAATCATTGGCGGCTCAACGAGCGGCCAATGACCATAACCGGCGGTGAAACCGTCGGAGCAAGCCGCGCCCAGAGCCAAACGAGCCTCGAAGAGGCTCAACAGCGTAAAACCGGCGCACGAGATAGGGGCTGGCGTAACAATTATTGAATTAGGAATTAGGAATTAGGAATGAGGAATTGAGGAGGGGCAACACGCGTAACGCCTCTAAGTTCTAAACTCTAAACTCTGTTTCGTGTGTCATCCGTGCGAAAAGTATTTTCTTTCGATTTTCCGGCGCATGTTTTTTATGACTTTGCCACTTGAATCTATCTTCTCCTATACAAGCCATAAAACAATTTGTCCTTTATGTTAAATTCTATTTATTGCCGGCGGCCGAGGGTTTGCGCAACTCGAAGTTGGTGCCCAGATAGACTTTCTTGACAATGGGGTCGGCGGCCAGTTCCTCGGCAGTGCCCGACTTGAGCACGCTGCCCTCGTAAAGCAGGTAGGCGCGGTCGGTGATGGACAGCGTCTCGTGTACGTTATGGTCGGTGATGACTATGCCGATGTTCTTGTTTTTGAGTTTGGCGATGATGCTCTGGATGTCCTCCACGGCGATAGGGTCAACGCCGGCAAACGGCTCGTCAAGGAGGATGAACTTGGGGTTAGAAGCCAGGCAGCGTGCTATCTCGCACCGCCGCCGTTCGCCGCCCGAAAGGTTGTTGCCCTTGTTGTGGCGCACTTTCTGGATGTTGAACTCCGAAATCAGCGTCTCCAGCATATCGCGCTGCTCTGCTTTGCTCTTCTTGCTGAATTGCAGGATAGCCATAATGTTCTCTTCCACCGTAAGATGACGGAACACCGAAGCCTCCTGCGGCAGATACGCCAATCCGAGCCGCGCCCGCATATACATAGGCAAGTCGGTAATGTCGCGGTCGTTCAGGAATATCTTGCCCGAGAATGGCTTGATAAGCCCTACAATCATATAGAACGAAGTAGTCTTGCCTGCGCCGTTGGGTCCCAGCAGCCCCACAATCTCGCCTTGGGTGAAGTTTATCGAAACATCATTGACAACCGTCCTGTTCTTGTATTTCTTGGTCAGCCCTTCCGTCCGTATCTTGTATCCCGTTTCCATGCTTATATCCTTTCTGCCAGTTCCTTGATTTTTTCCATGCTCTTGTCAAGGGTGTTTTGCAACATGCCCTTGAGCATGCCTTGCAAGAAGAAAGGCACCTCAGCATCCATCTCCAGTTGCAAAGTGCAGCCGTTGTCCTCGCTTTCAATGTGTGCCGAAGCCGTGGCCGAGATTCCCTTGTCGGAGCCTAACTGGTACGACACCAACGAGTATGGTATCTGTTGCAAAAGTGTCAACGTGCAGGTGGCTATGCCGCCGACGGTGAAACGGCAGCCGTCCGCCACCCGCTCCACATTAGTGACCTGTGGCATTGAGGGAAACGTTTCGGCCTGCAAGAAACGGACAAACAGGTTGTAAACCTTCTCGGAGGAGGCGTTGAGATGCTCTCTGGTGCTGCTGATCTTCATAGCGATTATTATGAAATGAGGCGCAAAGATAGCCTTTTTTTACTATTTTTGCGCCTTATATTTTTGAACTAACATAACAAGATTTCATTATGAAAAAATTCCTGCAAGAATTCAAGACATTTGCCATGAGAGGCAATGTGATGGACATGGCTGTCGGTGTCATCATCGGCGGAGCGTTCGGTAAAATCATCACCTCTTTAGTCAACGACATCCTTATGCCGCCTATCGGATGGCTCATCGGCGGCATGGACTTTACCAAGCTGAGCCTCCGCTTTCCCGCTCGCGAGGGCATGGAGCAGGTGACGTGGAACTACGGCAACTTTATTCAGGTGCTCATCGACTTTATCATTGTTGCATTCTGCATCTTCTTGATGATCAAGGGTATAAACCGCCTTTCGCAATTGGGCAAGAAGAAAGAGGAAGAGCCTGCTGCCCCGGCAGAGCCTGAACTCACCAAAGAAGAGCAACTGCTTACCGAGATCCGCGACCTTCTGAAGAAAGACAACAACTAAAGGCAACTCTGGACAGACAACATGATTTTTGAACACGTTCATATTGTTGACGACGAGCAGGATGCCGTAGCCGACATCACAGTTGAAAACGGCATTATCAGCCGCATAGACCTTAGCGCAGAGGTGGCCGCGCCGGAGATGCCCGTGCTGCTTCCGGCGTTCACCGACCTGCACGCCCACTTCCGCGACCCCGGCTTTACCTACAAGGAAGACATCGTTACAGGCAGCCGCGCCGCAGTGCGCGGAGGCTATACCGCTGTCAACCTGATGCCTAACACAAACCCTGTGGTCAGCAGCCTGGAGCAGGCGCGCGACGTGGAACGCCGCATTGCACAGCTCAACCTCATCAGAGCCAACCAATGCATCAGCATGACCATCGACGAAAAAGGCGACGACTGCTCGCACCTGCGCCGCCTCGAAGCCGGAAACATCCCTTTTGTGTCTGACGACGGAAAAGGCGTGAACCGCCCCGATGTGATGGAAGAAATCTTCCGGATTTGCAAAGACAAAGGATTCCTCATTATGGCACATGAGGAAGATGCCCGTTACAGTCCGCAAGACTTGCGTATGGCAGAGAACGCTATGACATTCAGAGACATAGAACTGTGTGCCAAAACTGGCGGCGCCATTCACTTCTGCCATGTAAGCACACGCGAGTCGATTGAGGCCATTGCAGCGGCCAAGCGCAACGGCTTGCGGGTGTCGTGTGAGGTTACCCCGCACCACATCTATTGGAACGCCGAGCAAGCCTCCCGTTACAGGGTGGCACCGCCATTCCGCACCGACGACGACATCAGCGCGCTTGTCGAGGCACTGCAAAGCGGCGTGGCCGACACCATCAGCACCGACCATGCCCCGCACACCTCCGAAGACAAAGCCGCCGGCGCCAACGGCATCTCCGGCATCGAAACCGCCTTTCCGCTCTGCTATACAAAACTCGTGAAAGGAGGCTTCTTGACCCTCAAAAAACTCGTGAAACTGATGTCCACAACGCCGTCAGCCATGATGCGCCTCAACAAAGGCCGCTTCCAGACCGGCATGGCGGCCGACTTTGTGCTGGTTGACCTCAACGAGCCCTACCGCATCAATGCTGCCGACTTTGCCTCGCAAGGCAAGAACACCCCGTTTGACGGCGAAACCGTCTATGGCCGAATCCTCAAAACCTTCAAAGACGGACAACCTGTTTTTGAGGCCTGACGGGCATCAAGCCGCAACTCATTCAGACGATGGAAAAAGAAAGGGAAACATTCAACGGCCACAAAGTCTATCTGCTATCCGAAATAGCATACAGTCTGCACCGGATGGTAGAGCAGAATTACCGCCAGCCCTACTACATCAAAGCCGAAATCGTAAAACTGAACTACTACAAAAAAACGGGGCACTGCTACCCCGAACTGGTAGAGAAAGAGGGGAAAGACATCAAGGCCGAGATGCGCGCCATCATCTGGAAACAGAATTTCAGCAACATCAACGAGCGTTTTCTGCAGATCACGGGCGAGCCCATCAAAGAGAACATCAGCATTCTGTGTCTGGCTTCTGTCGAATACAGCCCGAAACATGGCTTGGCGCTGCACATTCAGGACATAGAGCCCACCTACACGCTGGGCGAGATTATGAAAAACCGCAACGCCGTCATTGCACGGCTGAAGAACGAGGGAGTCTTCACGCAGAACAAATCACTGGCGCTGCCGCTGCTGCCCAAGCGGATAGCGGTCATCTCTGTTGACAGCAGCAAAGGCTACAGCGACTTCATCGCCACGCTCAACGGCAACCGTTACGGCTACCGTTTTTCCACCATCCTCTTTCCATCGATACTGCAGGGCGAGCGTGCCGTAGAAGGCATCACCGCCTGCCTGACGGCCATTGCGGCGCGGCAGCACGAGTTTGACTGCGTCACCATCGTGCGCGGCGGCGGCGGCGACGTGGGGCTCAACTGCTACGACGACTACCGAATCGCCTGCCGTGTGGCCACCTTTCCGTTGCCCGTGCTTACCGGCATCGGGCACTCCACCAACCTCAGCATCACCGACATGGTGGCACACACCAACTTCATAACCCCTACCGACGTGGCCTTCGCCCTCATTGACTGCTTCCGCCGTTTTGACGAGAAACTGCAGACGTGCCAAGTCAGCCTCCAGAAAGTGAACATCGTGCTGCAAAAGAGCCTCAGCAACCTCAATCTTACCGCTGCAAGGATCTCCAATGTAGCGCAAAACAGACTGCAAGGCGCAAAAGACCAGCTTGGTCTGTATGCCGGCAAAGCCACTTCTGAACCGCTCCGCCGGCTGAAACGGGAGACTGAGATTCTGACTATGACGGAAGAAAAAGTGCAACTGCTGCACCCCGGCAACATCCTGAAGCGCGGATTCAGCATCACCCGGCTCAACGGCAAGGCACTGACCGGAAACGGCACGCTCAAGCCCGGCGATGTGCTCGACACGCAACTATACCACGGCAAAGTCGCCAGCATCGTATCGGAAGTGCAAACAAACGGCAAACAATAATTGTGCGCCGATACCCCAAACAGAATTTATGGCAATCAATCCTAAACGGCGCAACAGCCAGAAATCCATACCGTGCAGCAGCATAACAATTTTATGCTATCTTTGCCGTTCCTAAAAAACACCCTTTACCGATGAAAAACCTGAGTATGATTGCGGCTGTAGGACAGAACCTTGAACTGGGTTACCAAAACCAGTTGCTCTGCCATTTGCCTAAAGACCTCAAGCATTTCAAGCAAATTACCAGCGGGCACACTGTCATTATGGGTGACCGCACCTGGGAGTCGCTGCCCAAAAAACCGCTGCCTGACCGCCGCAATATTGTTGTCACGCTCCAAGAGACCATTTTCCCCGACTGTCTCACTGTGTACTCCATCGAGGATGCGCTTGCATTAGCGCATGATGAAGAGGACGAGGTTTTTGTTATGGGGGGCGCCACTATGTACCGTCTGTTCCTGCCATACGCCCAAACCCTCTACCTTACCCGCATCCTATCCCCTTTCACGGCCGATGTCTTCTTCCCTGCCATCAACGAGCAGGAATGGACCATCACCGAAAACGAATTTGTGCCTAAAGACGAAAAAAACATATACGATTTGTATTTCCAAACCTTGTCAAGAAGATAAACATGAAAAAAATTCTCACCTTACTCTGCCTTGCAGCCATCACCGTCTGCGCCACGGCCCAAAAACCCTCCAAACAGTTGCCCGTTCCGGATCTGCCCATCGATGAACGCACCAACCTTGTAACCTATCAAGACGTAGTCAAGCAGGAGGGAACGCCCCAAGTGCTGTACGAACGTGCCATGGCTTGGGTTAAGAAACAATACAAAAACACCGCCGAAGTCATCAAGAAAGCAGACGCCGAGAAATCAACCATCGAGATGCGTTCCAGCGTGCGCATCTATTCCAAGCAGAAAGACGGCACCATGCTTCCCAAGAATGTGGTCTATTACAACTTCAAACTTGAGTGTCGCGACAACCGCTACCGTTACACCATCACGAATTTCAACGAGAAAGCCACGGCCGCAGCCCCTATCGAGAACTGGTTCAAGACCGACAGTCCCTACTGGTCACCCTCCCAATACGAGTGGCTTCAGCAGATTGACGACCAAATAAAGACGCTGATCAATTCACTGGAAGAAGGCATGCTGCCACCGGAAGTGTTTGAAGATGAATGGTAAACACCTTTGCTCTGTTGTCTTGCTTTGTCTTTTGGCTGCTGCCTGCACTAAGCCGTCAGGACAGTTGAAGATTGACTTTTCCTTTCACATCGACGGCACGCCGCTGGAGCGCGATACATTCCTGTACCGCAATGCAGCGGGCAACGAGTACAAGGTCACTGACCTGCAGTTTTTCATCTCCAACGTTGTTTTGACCATGGCAGACGGCACGCGCGTGCCTATCGTTTGCGACAAAGCCGCCCATTATGTTGACGCGGCCCTCGACAGCACCTTGTCGTGGATTCCTGCCGACGAACTGCCGTGCGGCGCCTACAAGAGCATCGAGTTCTGCTTTGGGCTTGCGCCTGAGCTCAACTACACGGGGGCTTATCCCTCTGCCCCGGAAAACAACATGAGCTGGCCTGCCTTGTTGGGCGGCGGCTACCACTATATGAAAATCAACGGGTTTTGGCAATCTCCCGACCGCACGGCAAAGCCTTTTGCCTTGCACACGGGACGCACGGTCACCGACGGGGAAACTGCTGACCACTCGTTCACAGTAAGCCTGCCGTTGTCACAGTTTGCCGTCAGCAAAGAGAGCGTCGCCAACCTCACCATTGCAATGAACATCAACGGCTGGTTCAATGCGCCCAACCTCATCAACCTTGACGAAACAGGCGGCAGCATTATGCAGAACCAGTTGATACAAGAGCAGTTGGCAGAAAACGGCTCACAAGTGTTCACGGCACAATAGCCGCGGCATTACCGAAGCCGCCGTTTCGCATTTTTGCTACTTTTGCACCGATGCTTTTTCACAAAACAAACAAATGCCGTTTCTTGATTATCCACAGAAAAAACCACCGACACAATGACAATAAAGAGAATTACCATCGCGCTTTTAGTCGTAATGATGCTGACCGGCACCTCCTGCAAGCACAAATCGTCAGTCCCAGCCTTTAAGGCCGACAACTTCTCGACCGGAAAGGCGGGTGAAATGATTTTGGCCATCGACACCGTCAACTGGACCGATGCTGCCATAAAGGCCGTCAGGAACGTCCTGCAGCAACCCCAACCCGCCATCAACCAGATTGAGCCGATGTTTGACATCATACAATGCAGCAACAGCGACTTTCTGGCCTCCTTTACGCGGCATCGCAACATTGTGCGCTTCGACTACAACAAAAACTATGCGAGCAACCACTTCGAGATAGAGAAGAATGCCTACTCTGCCCCGCAAGTGCTGGTTAAATTACAAGGCAACAACCAAGACTCGCTTCTCGCCCTTTTTCTGAACCACCAAGACGAAATAGTGAAAGCGTTGTACGGAAACGACCTCGTGCGATTGCAGAATGCCCACCGCAAACTCAACAATGCCGAAGTTGAAAAGCGGATACAGGAGAAATTCGGCATTTCCATCACAGTGCCGTCAGGATATTTCATAGGGCGCGAAGAGCCCGATTTCCTGTGGCTCTGCTACCGCACGCCAAAAAATGACCGCTTCGTCATGATTTACCAGACAACTGCATATCCGCTCACCGCCGACAATGCAGTAAAGGCGCGTGACAGCATCACCAAAGCCTACATCCAAGGCGCCGTAGCCGGAGCCTACCCTGTCGTGGCCGACCTTGAAGGCTTTCCTTTGGTCGAGAATCTCTCGATACGCTATCACAACGGGCTGGAGCTTCGTGGTCTTTGGGCATCAGTGCGCGACAAGATGGGCGGTCCTTTCTACAGTTTCACTATGCTCTCGTCCGACAAGACGAAGTGCATCACCCTCGACGGCTTTGTCTATGCACCGCAAGAACACAAGCGCGACTATCTGCGCGAAGTGGAGGCAATCGTCAAATCCTTGAAATAAACACACGGGCTGTAACATTTACCCGCTTCTTCACGACTTGACAATTGTGGCAGCAACAGAACAGGACATCACAGAACTGATTAACGGTTGTTTGCGCAATGACCGTCAGGCGCAACATCGCCTGTACGATATGTTCGCACCCTCGATGTTCGGCGTATGCCTGCGCTATTGCATCAGCCACGAAGAGGCAGAAGACGCAATGATGGAGGGGTTTATGTGCGTGTTCCAACAATTGAAAGAGTACCGCAACGAGGGATCTCTCAAAAACTGGATACGCGCCATAATGGTAAAGAAGGCCATCGACTCGTTCCGGAAGAACCGGAACATCTTGAAGACCGACTGCATTGATGCTGTGCCGGAACCCATAGCCGAAGGCTACGCTTCCGAAACGGCCATCATCACCCGGCTGGAGGGCAAAGAGATATTGGCGCTCATCCGCCAACTGCCCGAAGAGTGGAGCATCATCTTCAACCTCCGAAGCATTGAGGGCTACAGTTTCAAGGAGATTGCCACTATGCTGGAAAGGAACGAAAACACCGTACGCGTCTATTATCAGCGGGCTCGTGCCCGTCTTATGGAGGAGATAAAGACTCGGGAACAACATCTTCAGACGATTGACAACAATTATGGAGCATAACATCAACGACATTCTGGGGCAAATGGAAGAGCAGCCGTCGCCTGCCTGCTGGGACAGGCTGAACAGCCGGCTTGATGCTGTCATGCCGCAGCAGATGCAGCAGCCGGCGTCGGGCAACAAGCCGGCAGCAACTCACAAGCTGCATGGCTTCAGTGCAGCCTGGAAAGCCGTTGCCGCAGTTGCCGGCGTCGTTGCCGTATCAACCGCCGCCGTGACTGTATATTTGCTCAACAGAGACAATACCCCGTCACCGCAAGACATTGAAAACGACAGCGCTGCGGTACTGCCCGACAGCCTTGCAGAAGAACGAGAAGATACCGTCAACGTTGTTGCCGAAACTTTCACAAACAACAGCAATGGGGTTCAGGAGACCACAACCGAACCCACAGGCGCATCCCCAACAACACCGCCAGCAAGTGCGTTGCGACAACCCGAAAACAATCAAAACCAAACAGGCAAAAGCGGAACCATGGCAACAACAACTTCGGTCCACACGCCTGTATCGGCTTTGTTGCCCGCTGCCCCCGCGCTTACGCACCCCATACAACCTGTACACTTGCCCGCAGGCGCAACTGACACACAGATGCCTGCCACCCACGACCTTGACCCATCAAAGCCAACAGAATCGCAAAACGCTGAAAGTGAAGCTTCCCCGTTAGAAATTCCCAACGTTTTCACCCCTAACGGAGACGGGTACAACGATTATTTTGAAATCAAAGGGCTGGAGCATTGCACCAACTGCCAAGTAACCATCCGCAACCAGGCCGGCAACATAGTTTTCAAGTCCGGGAATTACCGCAACAACTGGGGCGGCGACGACTGCCTTGACGGCGTTTACTATTACCAAATCACCTACAAAATGGCAGGTGAAGATGCGCGCACCGTCACGGGGTTAGTGCATATTTTGAGACGATAATCCCGTTATTGTTCCTGTTTCTGTTCTTTCTCTAACGACTTTCGGGTCGCCTGCAACAGTTCTACAGCCTGCAAGTTTCGGGGCGAAACGATATCTATCCAACCGCTCTCGATAGGATAAACGTGGTGTTGTTTCACCGCCCTCAGCAGCGTATAAGGATATTGGGAGCAGAACGCCTGTTGGTCCTCCTTTCTGACCACAATGATGTCAGGATCTGCCTCAAAGAGAAACTCGCGGCTCACGTTCCAGCCCTGTAGCGTATCGCCCACATTGCGACAGCCGGCAAGGGCTATAATTTCAGAAATGTGGGAATTGCTGGGGGCGGTAAAGTCGCCGGCATCGCCGAAGCCCACCACATAATAGACCGTGGGGGCATCCGTACCAAGTCGGCAGTTTTGTGCTTTCAGGCGGCTCACCTTTGAGGACCAGTCTGTGGCAGCCTTGTCGGCTTGCTCCTCGCATCCTGTAATGCGCCCGATGACCCTCATCATATCGGCCATGCCTTCAATGTTCTGTTCCTCCTTGATTGCAATAACGGGAATGTTCATCCGCTCTATGGCCTGAACATCTTTCTGCGACACAATCGAGCCTATGAGCACCGCATCGGGGCGCAGCGCCAGCAAAGCCTCCATATTGATATTCTGCATGCCGCCCAACTTCGGGAGGGTGCTTGTTTCCTCTGGACAGGTGCAAAAATCCGACACGCCGACCAGTTTGTCATCGGCATCTATAAGGTAGAAAATTTCCGTAATGGCTGGAGAGAGCGAAACAAGGCGGTGCGGCTCTTCGTTGAGCCGCACCTGCCGTCCGTAAGAATCTGTCCATTCAAAATAGGCTTCCGGTTTTGACTTCTTGCGGGCATTTGAGCATCCCTGAAACAAGCCAACACTGACAAACACTATCAGAATGGCAATATACTTTCTCACTATATCCTTATTTCAACAACTTTTGGTTATAAGCAGTCAGGCTGTTGAGGATATTGGTCTTCACGTGGATAAAATCGTCAGCGCCGGCTGCTTTGAGCGTTTCGAGACACTCTATAGGATTTCCGGCCACCAGGAACGGCACCGTTGGGAACTGCGCCTTGCACTGTTTTGCTGCCTCCACGCCGAGGGTTGCGTACTCCTCATCGGAACTGCACACCACAATAAGGGCCGGGTTAGACTCCTTAACGGCGGCTATGCCTTCCTCAACGGTTGCGAAACCGGCGGGCTCTACGATCTCATAGCCGGCACAGCCGAAGAAGTTAGTAATGAAACCGGCGCGTGCCTGGCGCATGGCCAGATTGCCCACCTTGAACAGGAACACTTTGGGACGTGTATGAGTTGCGGCGTACTTTTCGGTAGCCAGACGGATCTCCTCAAAGGCCACTGCGCCACGGTAGGTTTTCAGCCCCTCGCTATCATCTTTCACCACACGCTCAATCTTGTCGGCCATATTCTCTTTGAGATTAGGATATTGGTTTGTGCCAAGCAAGATATAGCGGCGTGTGGCGATGTCCATATCGCGTTTTTGGCAACTCTTCTCTATCTCGGCCTGCATTGTGCCGTTTTCAACGAGCACAGCCGCGCCGCCTGCCTTCTCTACCTCCTGAAAAAGATTCCAGGCATGCTCTGCAATAGCGTTAGTAAGGTTCTCGATATAATAGGAGCCCGCGGCGGGGTCAGCCACGCGGTCCATAAAGGCCTCCTCTTTCAGGATTACCTGCACATTGCGGGCAATGCGGCGCGAAAAGTCGTCAGCCTCCTTGTATGCCACATCAAACGGCTGCAGCGACAGTGAGTCGGTGCCGCCGATAACGGCTGACATGCCCTCCGTAGTGCTGCGCAGCATATTGACGTACGGGTCGTACATCGTCTTGTTCCAAGTGGAAGCCACCGTGTTGACGTGTATCTTATAGGCACAGTCGCAAGCCGGTTTGTACTGGGCCACCATCGTGGACCACAGCAGCCGTACGGCGCGCAGCTTGGCAATCTCCATAAAATAATTAGAACCCACGGACAGCGTCAGTTGCATGCGTGAGGCCACTTTCTCTGCCGGCATTCCTTGCTCGGTGCAGAAAACGAGGTATTCGTTAGCGAGTGCGAGCGTATAACCCAACTCTTGCACAATCGTGGCACCGGCATTGTGCAGGGTGACACCGTGTACGTTTATCACCTTAAAGTCAGGCATATCCTCCATCTTATGCAGCAGTTCAACACACTGCTGGAGATCTTCTTCCTTGGAGTGACAGAACCTGTTACGTTTGAGGCGGCACATCCAGGGATCGAAGTCAAAACTGCCTTTTACTGCTTTCGGGTCATAATGGCCAGCTGCAACATAATCGCGGAGCAAGTCGGCAAGTTCAGCATAATTGAGGGCCCGGTTAAACTGCAACCCTGTTTTGTTGAGGTCGATGCCTTGCAGCAACGTGTTCAGTGCCGCAGCGGTGTCAGTTTTTTCTGCATTGAACGCAACGCAAGTGGCGCCGCGACCGATGGCATCCAAGGCTATAGCATTTGCTTTGGCAGGTTCCGGCTCGTCAATTTCCTGCACAATATCCCAGTGGTTGTCGTGAGCTTTTGTGCCACGCGTATAGGGAAAAGTTGCCGGCAGTGAATCCAGGTAACTGATGCCGGCAAGGTCTTCGGCACGGTAATAAGGACGTACATTGAAACCCTCATCGGTGCGCCACACCAACTTTTTCTCATAGTCGGTGCCTTTCAGGTCTTTATGTATCGTAGATTCCCATTCTTCCGTTGATATCGGGGGAAATTCGGAGAACAATTTTTCTTCAGCCATATTATTTGGAATAATGATTTTTTTAAAGACTGCAAAAATACGAAAAAAGCGACATGGCTGCCGCACAAAACTGCTTTTAGACTTGATATAGATTCAAGTGGCAAAGTTATAATGTATTACCCTGAAAATAGTTGACTCAAAACACAGCGTGACACATGTACAAATGACAATCAAAAACACAGAAAAAAGTCAATTTTTAACAGTGATAATTTATTAACCGAGTCAACCCGAATCAGGAAAATACATGCAGCCGTGCGCCTCTAAATGATAAGTTCAACTTGGAAAGTTATAAAAACGGGGGAACAGGAAAGCCCGCCGT